>NZ_JBEXOV010000166.1:0-9578 GCF_040611715.1 Streptomyces sp. NPDC006544
TACGCGACCTGGTCGCCGGCCCCGAGGCCGAGCTGGGTCGGCAGCCAGGCCACCAGTTCCTTGGAGCCCGGGCGCCCTCCCGGTGGCAGCGCTGACCTGAGCGGGCGAGGATGGCGGCCCAGCCCCACCGGGCAGGCCGTGGCTTCCCGGTGCACCCTGTCCCCCGCTTCTCCCCCTTCCCCCACCCGCGATCGGAGCTCGCATGATGTCCTGCTCCACCATGGGCGGGCGCGCGCGCCGGGGAACGGCCCGCGCCGTGGCCTCCGTTGCCGCGCTGGCCGCCCTCGCCACCGGATGCCGCGAGGACGCCGCGCCCGCCTGGGAGTATCCGGAGCTCCGGGCGACCCTGACCTCGCTGTCCCGGGCCCTCGACGAGGGCTGCGGCGGCGAGTCCTGTGCCGACGAGCTCGACCGGCTCGACGCCCTGGCGGAGCGCGCCTTCGCCGAGGCCCTCGACCGCCGCCTCCTCGACGACGCGTACGTCGGGGCCAGGAACCGGGTGGACCGGGCGAGACACCTCCGCCTGGCCGCCGCGGCCCAGGCCCGCTCGCTGCGTGATCCGCACTACCCGCCCCTCGAACGGGCGCAGGAGGCCGAGAGGCTCGCGTACCGGCAGCTCCTGGCCGCGCTGGAGAAGGTCCGCTCCGCTCCCCCGCCCGGGGACGGCGGCGAAACCGCCTGACGCGCGCCCCGCGGCCGCCCGGGCGCCTACGGTCGCAGGGGCGGGGTGGGGAGCGCCGTGCCGTCGAGTGCCACGAGGGACAGGAGGGTGATCGAGCCCGTCCAGGCGAGGGGGGCGACCGCGGCGGGCCCGCCCGCCCCGTTCACCTTCTCCGGCAGCTCGCCCAGCGAGTTCCTCTTGGAGAGGACCCACTCCATGACGCGTCCGGCCCTGTCCGGACGCCCCGTGGCAGCCCATGCCAGTGCGAACAGCGCCGTGCTCGGCGTCCACGCGGTCGCACCCCAGGGCGCTGTGCGGTCGTTCCCGGGGGTCAGCCCCCCGTTGGGCAGGAGCAGCGCCCCGTACGTGTCGTCCAGCGCCCCGGACAGGCCGGCCGGGGCGGCGTTGAAGGGGGGCGCCATGAACGCCACCGCGCTGTCGTGCCCGTGGCGTCCGTCGGCGGTGCGCCGGTATCCCAGGGGGGCGAACCGCGCGGCGATCGCGGAGGAGAGCCGGCGGGCCGACCGTTCCCAGCGTGCGGCGTCCTCCGGCCGGCCGGCCTCGCGGGCGAGGTCCGCGGCGGAGTTGAGCCCGGCGAGCAGCGGCGCGGCCGTACCGATGGTCGTGGCGGACGGCATCAGCTCCCAGTAGTCGGGGGATGCCGGGGGCAGCCCGTCCTGGCGCAGCGAGCCCGCCGCGTGGTCGGCCGCTTTGCGGATCATCGGGTAGAGGAGGCCGAGCCGGGCGCGGCGGGTGGCCTCGGGGGCCGTCCGGTACCACTGCCAGGTGGCCCAGGGGACCCAGCCGTTGGCGTCGAGCTGCGGCCGCCTGCGGTCGGGCGGGCCGGACCCGTCGAGCTTCGTCCGCGCCTCCCAGGTGCCGTCCCCGCGCTGGGTCGCGGAACTGTAGCGCAGGATCCGGTACGCCTCCGCGTCATGACCGGTGTGCGCGAACGCGGCGGCCGCGAAGCCGGAGTCCCTGGGCCAGGAGTAGTCCCAGCCCGGACTCCAGCCCGCCGCCATGGCGCCGTTCGGCCGGAGCAGGGCGCGCATGGCCAGGAGGGCCCGCTCGGCCGCCGCGCGCTGCGTCGGCGAACTGCCCGGCACCCGGCCGGAGGCCAGCCAGGCGCGGCTCCGTGTGATCTGCCGCCACGCGGGCGGATGGCCGGGGGCGACCACGGCGGACGTGGTGCCGGCGTCGGGAAGGTACTTCAACCGGCCGGACGCCAACCGCAGGACGCTGCTCCCCTCGACGTACCGCGCGCCCGTGGCGACGGAGGGCGGTACGCCCTCGACGGCCGTCGTGTTGGACAGGAGACCGACGGTGGGGGCGGCGTGCGCCGGCAGGGAGGCGTAGCGGAGCTCGGCCGCCACGCGGGTCTGGCGGCCCGGGGACCCGGCCGCCTCCACGGGCAGGGGCCGCGCCGGGCCGGCGCGGCGCCCGGCGTGGCCGCCCGTGACGCACACGGGGACGGCGACGCTCGTCAGGGCGGCCACGGCGACCGCCCAGCGGCCGAACCGGACACCGGGCATCGTCACTCCCTCCGCCGGGGCCTCGCAGGCGGACCCGTGGCCCCATCCTGGGAGAGCCGCGCCCGCGCTGCCACGGCTCGGCCGCCGTCCGGATGAGCGAGGCGCAAGGGCCCCGGGGCGCCGTACGCGACCTGGCTCACCCGGGATGCCGGGGGCGGCGGGCCGTGCACATCATGAGGTCCGCGGGCCGTTCGGTCACCGCGGTCGGCGGGCGCATCGGCCGCCTCACCGACCGGGCCCCGCTGCGAAGGGCTGGTACATGAGCACTGCTGCGGCCGAGTCCGATGACACCCGGACGACTTCCCCCGGGGCGGGCCGGGGCCCCGGCCGCCGCCCGTTCCCCCGCGGGCTCCTCCCGGCGGCCGGGGCGACGCTCGTCGCGGCGGCCGGAGCCCTGATCTCCGTCGGATGCTTCCTCGGTCTCTACCTGCGGCCCACCTCCGACGACTGGTGCGCCGCCTGGAAGGCTCGTGATCTGGGAGTTCTCGGGATCACGTCCGACTTCTACACCACCCAGAACGGCAGGGTCGCCAATGCCTTCCTGAGCGGTGTCGTCTACGGCGACGGACTGGCCGGGACCAAGCTCCTTCCGGCGGTCATCGCGGTCTCCTTCACCGCCGCGCTCGTGCTGTTGGGGCGCTCCTTCGTCCGGTTCCTCGGCGGCAGACCCCGCGTGCTGTTCCTGACCGCGTGCGCGCTGGTCGTACAGGCGCTGATCTACTTCGCGGGCCCCCGCAGCTATCAGGTGCTGCTGTGGGCCCCTGCCACGATCTCCCACACCGTCCCGAGCGTCATCGGCCTGTGGGCACTCCTGCTGGCCCTCCGGACCGCCGACCATCCCCGTACCGGCGTCCGCGTGGCCGGCTTCGCCTCGGCGTTCCTCATCGGCTTCGCGCTCGGGACCCTGAGCGAGCCGTTCGCGCTCGTCAGCGGGCTGCTCGCCGCCGCCGTCGGGCTGCTGTGCCTGCCCCGCCTCGGCCTGGCGCGGAACTGGCGCCCGTTCACCTGGTGCCTGCTCTGGTGCTCCGGCCTGCTCTGCGGTCTGGTCGTCCTCTACACCTCCCCGGGTGCCCGCTGGCGGCGGGCCCAGCAGCCCGAGAAGGAGTCGCTGCTCTCCGCGACCGGGATGAAGGACGTCCTCGGGGACTGGCTGCGCATGTGGGATTCCGTCACCGGGCAGTGGGCCTACCTCGGAGCCGCCGCCGTCGGCGTACTGCTGGGTCTGGCGAGCGCTCTGCGCCGGCGGGCGCACCGGGATCCGCAGCCGCGCCGGACCCTCCCGCGCAAGGTGCTGATCGCCCTGCTGCTGCTCCCGGTGCCCGTGGTGGTGCTGGGTTCGCTCGCCGTGGTGGTGGGCCTGCGCAGCGGCTACGGCCCCAGCGGGTGGACGTACGCCCGGACCTGGACGAGTTACCTCGTGCCGATGGAACTGGCGCTCTGCGGCTACGGAGCGATGCTGGGTGCGCGGGGCGGCCGGCGGCTCCGCGACCGCGGCGCCGCCGACGCGGTCCTCGCCGGGGGCGCCGCCGCAGCGGGCGTTCTGGCCCTGGCGTCGGTGGCCGTGCTCGTCCCCGAGGTCCAGCGGCTCACGACCGCCACGGTCACCCGTTCCGTGGCCTGGGACGCCCAGAACGCCCGCATCCGGGCCGAAGCGGCCCGCGGCGCCACGGACGTGGGCTACCGGCCCTTGTACATCGGCAGTCTCGCCGAGCCGTTCTACACGGCGAACTACCAGCGGGACTGGGTCGCCGCCTGCGTGTCGAAGTGGTACGGCGTGGAGCGGATCCACCGCCGCTGAGCCGCGGCCGCGCATCCGAGGGCCCGCAAGCCCCTGCCGGGCGTGGCGCGTTCGCGGGGGAGGCGGCCCGCGCGTCCTTCTGACGGGCTCTGAGTACGCGTACTCATGCCGTGCGCGTCCCGGGCGGGCGAGGGTGGCATGAAACCGCGCGGACGGGCGACGCTCACGGGGTGTCGCATCCGGTGCGAACCCGGTCCGGCCGCCGCACGTTCGACGTACGTCATGACCGCCTCTGAAGGGGAACGCCTTGCGCACCACAGGACCACGCCCGTCCCGCCGCACCGCACTCGCTCTCGGCGCCGGCGCGGCTCTCGCCGCCGCCCTGCCCCTCGGCGGGACGGCGCACGCCGCCTCAGCCGGGGACGGCGTCACCTCACGGCTGAGGGAGCTCGAGGAACAGCACTCCGCCCGCCTGGGTGTGTTCGCCCGCAACCTGCGCACGGGACGGACGGTGGCGTACCGCGCGGACGAACGCTTCCCGATGTGCTCCCTGTTCAAGACGATCGCCGCCGCGGCCGTGCTGCGCGACCACGACCACGACGGCGAGGGTCTGGCCAAGCTCGTCCGGTACACCGCGGAGTACGTGGAGAAGTCGGGCTACTCCCCCCGCACCGGCAGGGCCGAGAATCTCGAGAACGGCATGACCGTCGCCCAGTTGTGCGACGCGGCCATCTGCTACAGCGACAACACCGCGGGCAACCTGCTGCTCCGCGAGCTGGGGGGACCGACCGCCGTCACCCGCTTCTGCCGCTCGATCGGGGACGGCAGGACCCGGCTCGACCGATGGGAGCCCGAACTCAACTCGGCGGAACCGTGGCGCACGACCGACACCACCACGCCCCGCGCCATCGGCGGGACCTACGCGCGCCTCACGCTCGGTGACGCGCTCGCACCGCAGGACCGGGACCGGCTCACCGGCTGGCTGCTCGCCAACACGACCAGCGGCGAGAGGTTCCGCGCCGGCCTCCCCGCCGACTGGATCCTCGCCGACAAGACCGGGGGCGGAAGGTACGGGGGGAACAACGACACGGGCATCGCCTGGACGCCGGACGGCGCACCGGTCGTACTGGCCGTCCTGACGACGAAGCACGAGGAAGACGCACCGGCCGACCACCCGCTGGTGGCCGGCACCGCCGCACTGCTGGCGGCGGAACTCGGCTAAGGGGGGCTCCTCCGCCTTGCGATGCACCGCACCTGACGCCGTGCGCTGACCCACCGGGGATTGCGGGACAGCCCCGTCCGGTCACCGGACCGGGCGGCCGAGGAACGCGTCGATCGCCGTGGCGACTTCCGGGTGGGCGAGGTACTCCTCGATGCTGTGGGCCCGGTCGTTCGCGTTCAGCACGGCGTGTTCCTCCGTCAGCTTGCCCCAGACGCGCTCCAGCGGGCAGCCGATGGCCACCACGTCGGTCGGACACCAGGCGTTGACCCAGTGGTCGACGGCGTCGGGGCGGTGTGTGCCCGGCGGGACGAGCCGACTGCTGACCGCGTCCATCCCCAGGGGGCTGCCGGCCGTGACGAGCAGGGTGACCCTCGTCCCCTGGGCAAGCCGGTTGGCGATGAGGTCCATGCCGACCACCGTCCCGAGGCTGTGCGTGACGAGGACGAGCTCCCCTTCGGGCGGGAGCGTCTCGGCCACGCAGTCCAGGACGGCCTCGCGGATGTCTCCGCCGCGGAGGTACGCGTCCACGTCGCGGAAGACGGCCTCGATGGCCAGGGTGTCCAGTCCGGTCTTGGCCGCCAGCCAGCTCAGGGCCCCCTGGAGGGACCCGACCAGTGTGCTTCCGAGGCCCTCCGTGGCCGGCCGGCCGTTCTGCGGCATGCCGGCCAGGGCCGCCGCGTCGATGACGAGCCGCCCGTACGTGTCGTCCGCGTACCCGTCGGCGCGGGCGTCGGGGAGGGCCTCGTGCCGCCCGGTGGCTTCGACGATCCGGTCGCCGTAGAACGGGAACCAGACGTTCTCCGGGTCGACGGTGGGGAGTCCGGCGCGGGTGAGTCCGTGGTTCAGTCCCCCGGTCCAGCCGCGGCGGAGCTCCACGGGGTCCTTCCCTTGCTGATTGCGTCCGTGCAGGAACACCAGGTGCCGTCGGCCGCCGAACGCGTTCTCCGGAGCGCTCAGACCGGTGCGGGGCCCCGGGGACTCGCGGACACCGCCGACGGCCGGGGGGCGGGGAGCGGTGACGACCGCGGCGGCCTCGCGCGGCGGCGCGGGCGGTGCGGGCGGCGCGACCACCGTCCGCACCGGGTCCGCCGCGAGGTCCTGCTGGAGGCCGGAATCGGGACCCATCTCGGTCAGCAGGGCACGCCGCGCGGGGTCCAGGCGCCGGGCGGCGAGATGTTTGAGGATCGAGCTGGTGCGGGCACCTTCGTTCGAGACGTAGTCGACGGTGTCGTCCCCGTCGATGCCACGGCGCCAGGGCTGACCGTCCTTGCGCAGGATGCGGCCCTGCCGGTCCGTGTTCGGCACGCCCTGGTGGTGCAGCGCCACGACCTCCCACTGGTCGTTGTAGACGGGAGAGCCGGAGTTGCCGGGCTCCGTGTCGGTGCGGTAGTGGAGGAATTCGTCCAGCCTCTGCACCAGGGCGTTGTCCCGCAGGGCGATCTCCTTGAGGCGGCCCATCGGATGGCCGATGACGTTCACCGGGTCGTTCAAGACGATCTTGCCCTGTTCCAGGCTGAGCCGGTTCCACCCGAAGACCTCGCCCGGAGGCCGGCCGTCGGCGGCGGGGGCGACCGCCACCAGCGCGTAGTCGAGGTGCTGGTCCGCGGTGAAGAACGTGTCGGGGTCGAGCTCGTACCGGATCGTGGCGTCGGGCGCGTTGTCGATGGTGACTTCGGCGTTGAACTCCAGGAAGCACAGGCGCACGGTCTCCGCGTTCGGGAACACGTGGTGGTTCGTGAGCAGCAGCCGGGGCGACACCAGGAAGCCGGTGGCGTGCGGCCGCTCCAGGCCGTTGCGGAGGATCGAGATCCGGGCGACGGTGGCGCCCGCGCGGACGCCCCGCGGCAGGAAGCTCCACGGCTGGAGGTCCTTGGTGAGTCCGATGACCCGCTCCAGGGTCTCGGGCCCGTCCAGTGCCTCCGCGTGAATGCGCTCCACCGCCGCCGCGGCCGGGACCCCACCCCGGTCGAGAAGCCGTTTGGCCCGGTTGGCGATCGCCTGCCGGGTGTCGGGGTACTTCACCCCCGCCGCCAGCTTGTCCTCGATCACCACCCTCGCCGCGGTCGCGTCGCGATACCTCTGCGCCGCCGCCGCGGCCTGCTGTCGCTGCAGTTCCCGGGTCTCGTCCGTCGCCGGCATGGCGGTCACCGTTCTGTTCTGGCGGGTGTACGGGCTCCTTCCAGGAGCTGCCATGGAGGTCGACGTCGCAACAACGGGCCGCGCGGTCACGGCGCCCGCGACCGGGGCGGACGGCACGGGTCACCGCCTCTCCCTGCGCCGATGTCCCTCGGCAGAAGGTTCCGGGGCTCTGGGCCGGGCGGGTGGCTCCGGGGCTGCGGCCGGCCGCTCACCGGGGCCCCGCCGATAGGTCCCGGCGCGTTCGCCCCGCGTACCGGCCGCGCGCGGAGCCGCGCACGCCGACGGGACGGGCGAACCGCCGCGCGGGCGGCCTACGGCCTTCTTCCGGTCGATATGAGCTTAAATCACATGTAAGTGACGCTCTGTCGCGCGAGGTGGTTCCAGTCCTTCGATGAAGGGGGTTGCGTTGTCGACGGATCTGCGTTCCGGCACGGACAAGGTGGTCTTCGGAGTCACCGCGGGCCTGACCCTCGCCTTCGTGCTGTGGGGCGCCGTCGCGACGGATTCGCTGGAGAGCGTGTCGAGCCGCCTGCTCAAGGGGCTCCTCCACAACGGCGGCTGGGCGTTCATGCTCGCCGCCAGCGGCTTCGTCGTCTTCGCCCTCTGGCTGGCGATCAGCCGCTACGGCCTGATCCGCCTCGGCCGCGAGCACGAGCCCCCTGAGTTCCGCACCGTCTCCTGGGTCGCCATGATGTTCAGCGCCGGCATGGGCATCGGGCTCATGTTCTACGGCGTGAGCGAACCCCTGGCGCACTACGAGACGGCCCCGCCGGGCACGCACCCCGTCGACTCCGCCGAGCGGATGCAGACCGCGATGGCCACCACCCTGTTCCACTGGACGCTCCACCCGTGGGCGATCTACGCGGTCGTGGGACTCGCCATCGCCTACAGCACGTTCCGTCGCGGCCGCCGCCAGACGATCAGTGCGGTGCTCGAGCCGCTGATCGGCCCCCGGCACGCCCACGGCGGGGCCGGCCGGGTCATCGACATCGTGGCGATCTTCGCCACGCTCTTCGGCTCCGCCGCCTCGCTCGGCCTGGGAGCCCTTCAGATCGGCAGCGGGATCCGTGAGCTGGGGTGGATGGCTTCGGTCAGCACCGCGCTGCTCGTCGCCGTCATCGCCGTCCTGACCGTCGCCTTCGTCGCCTCCGCGGTCTCCGGCGTGGAACGCGGCATCCAGTGGCTGTCGAACATCAACATGGTGCTCGCCCTCGTACTCGTCGTGTTCGTGTTCATCGCCGGGCCGACCGTCATCGTGCTCGACCTCCTGCCCACGTCCCTCGGCGCCTACCTCGGCGACCTGCCCCAGCTCATCGGCCGTACGGAGGCCACCGGCGCCGGGGAGGTCGCCGACTGGCTCGGCAGCTGGACGGTCTTCTACTGGGCCTGGTGGATCTCCTGGACACCGTTCGTCGGCATGTTCATCGCCCGGATCAGCCGCGGCCGCACCATCCGGCAGTTCATCGGGGGCGTCATCCTCGTACCGAGCACGGTCAGCCTGCTGTGGTTCGCCGTGTTCGGCGGCACGGCCATGAAGCTCCGGGAGAGCGGCGAACTCGGCCGGGAGAGCACCCCGGAGGGGCAGCTCTTCGGGCTGCTCCAGCAGTTCCCCGTCCCCACCGCCATGAGCCTGCTGGTGATGGTGCTCGTCGCCATCTTCTTCGTCTCCGGCGCCGACGCCGCCTCCATCGTGATGGGCACGCTCTCACAGAAGGGCGTACTCGAACCGTCCCGGCTGGTGGTCGTCTTCTGGGGCGTGGTCACCGGCGCCGTCGCTGCCGTCATGCTGCTCATCGGCAACGGCAAGGGCGACGCGCTCGCCGGACTGCAGAACCTGACGGTCCTCGTGGCGGCGCCGTTCACCCTGGTCATGATCGGCATGTGCGTGGCCCTCATGCGCGACCTGCGCCGCGACCCGCTCATCGTCCAGGGCGAACGGGGCAGGGAAGCCGTCGCCGTCGCCGTCGCCGCGGGCCACGAGGAGTACGGCGGCGATTTCGAGATCCGCATCGGCCCGTCCGGCGGGCCCGGCGCGGCGGATGCGGCACGGCCGCCCTCCTCGCCCTTACCGCCCCGCGGTCCGTCCTGACGGCGGGACGCCCCCCGCGCCGGGCCGCCGGGCCCCGTCCCGACATGCGTCAGGGCCGCGCGGCACCGGCCGCGCGGCCCTGACGAGGTGCGTTTCGCAGCCTCAGGCGGGGGTGATGTTCTCCGCCTGGGGGCCCTTCTGGCCCTGGGTGACGTCGAACGTCACGACCTGGCCCTCCTGGAGCTCGCGGAAGCCCG
>NZ_JBEXOV010000167.1:0-9539 GCF_040611715.1 Streptomyces sp. NPDC006544
CTCGCTGGGCTCATAACCCAGAGGTCGCAGGTTCAAATCCTGTCCCCGCTACTGACCGGAAGGGGCGGGATCCTCTTGAGGATCCCGGCCCTTCCGCATGCGGCCGGGGCGCGGCCGGTGCCGGGCCCGGTGAGACGCGGTCGGCCGCGATCAGGACGTGCGGGAACGAGCCGTCCGCGGAGGAGTCGACGAACGCCTCCTCGACACCCGTGACCAGCCGCGACGTGGCCCGCGGCTTCCAGTAGGGCAGGGTGTCGGGCGTAGCCGTGCCGCGGGTTCCAGCAGCCGGTGATCGTCACGTAGCGGGCGCCGACCCGGAGGATCCGCCCGGCCGCCGAAAAGGGGCTCCGGAAAACGGTCCGGCCCCCTCGGCGCTTGCGCGCCGAGGGGGCCGGACCTTCTTGTAGCGGGGACAGGATTTGAACCTGCGACCTCTGGGTTATGAGCCCAGCGAGCTACCGAACTGCTCCACCCCGCGTCGGTGAACCTCACCTTACGGGATCCCCGGCCCCTCTCGCGCCACTCCCACCCCGGCGGGCGCGCGGTCGTGAGAAATGCCCGTGCGCCCGCCGGGGACGACGGGACGGCCCTCAGACCTCGGGAAGGGAAGGATCGGGCGTCCAGGGAGGCGGTGCGCTGATGGACCAGCGTTCGTGGTCGCGCCAGGCCCCGTCGATGTAGAGATAGGCGGCCGACAGCCCTTCGTAGCGGAAGCCCAGCCGCCGGACCAGGGCCAGAGACGCCTCGTTCCCCGGCTGGATGTTCGCCTCCAGCCGGTGGAGCCGCAGGTCGCCGAAGGCGTGCCGCAGGGCGGCGGCGACCCCTTCGGCCATGTAGCCCCGTCCTGCGGACGGGGCGAAAGCCGCGTAGCCGAGGGACGCGCCCTGGTAGCGGCCCCGGATGATCGAGTTGATGTTGACCATGCCGGCGGCGTCCCCGGTCTCCCGCACGCGGACCAGGAAGCCGCGATTCGCGTCGTCCGCGAAGCGGCGCATCCAGCCGTGGAACTCCTCCGTGGTCGCGGGCAGTTGCATCCACGGTGCGTGGAGCTCGGCGCTGGCCCTCACCAGCGAGCAGAACTCGTCCTGGTCGGCGAGGGTGAGCGGGCACAGTTCGACCCGTGACGGCAGGGGAGGCATGCCCCCCATGCTAAGGGCTGTCCCGCACCCGAACAGGAGATCGCCCGAGCGGTCCGCGACGGAGACGCCTTCCGCCTGCTCCGCCCGTGGGGCCGGGGACGCGGCCTCGGTGTTTCCACGGCCCGGAGCCGGGCAGCCGCACAGGAGGACCGCAGGACCGGATCACAGCAGCGAGGAGGACGGTCATGGACGAGCAGGGCGGCGCAGGAGGAGTACCGCTGCACGACGAGGAGCAGGCGCAGACCCGGCACCGCAAGCCGCACGCCGGCGGCCGAGGCGGCGACAGGAAGACGGCGGCCGCCGACACGGACGAGGCGAGCCGTCTCGACCGCCCCGAGCGGCCCGGGAAGTCGCAGGGTGAGGGGACGCGCGGCTGGGTGGGCCCCCGGGACGACGAGAAGGCCGGCTGACCCGGGCCTGACCATGGCGTCAGGCGTGCGCCGTCAGCCCGGAACCTTCAGCCCTCGGCCCGCACGCCTCAGCCCTCAGCCCTCAGCCCTCAGCCCTCAGCCGGGGTCCGTGCTCCAGCTGGCTACGCACCAAGGCTGCCGCCAGGCGCGGGAGTTCTGCGGCGGGAACGAGTTCGGCCAGGCCCCTGGGTGTCCGGGGAAGCCCCAGTGCCGCGGCCCCCGTACGCGCCTTGCGGTCGAAGGCGGGCCGGAGCTCCGGCCACAGGCCCTGGAGTTCCCGGCAGAAGATGTCCGCGCCGACCGGACCGATCCTCGGGACTTCCCGCAACAGCTCGCGGATGCGGGCGGGATCGCCTTCCGCCCGGTCGCGCAGCCGCCGCAGGTCCCCGGCGTAGTGGTCGACGATCAGGGTCGCGCCGTCGCCGAGCGCGCTCGCCGTGCTCTCGTCGTAGCGCCGGTAACGGGCACGGCCGAGGGCGTCCACACGTTCCTGCCAGGTGGACCCGGCCATCGCTCGGGGACTGCGCCAGCCGGCCTCGAACAGCTCGCGGGCCGCGGCGACCGCGATGTCGGCCCTGATCCGGACGGAGAAGAGCACGGTGAGCACCAGTACCTGATACAGCGGGGCCGGAGTGTTCCGCAGCCGGATGCCCGCCTCCTCGGCGTACGTCCGGCCGTAGTCCGCGAGCAGACCCTCCACCTTCGCGCGCCGGTCCATGCGTCCTCCTCTGGCCTTGACCCCATCCCCCACGGTCGGACGCCCCGGGTGCCCCGGGCGTCCCCGGCGCCCTGCGCCCGCCCGATTGTCACCCTTTTGACCGGGTAGGCGCAGATCATGAGCGCTGTGATGACCGACGCCACCTTGTCCCTGATGCTGCACGGCTACGCCTGGGCCCCGGATCTGCGTCGTGCCCACGACGGCGCGAGCCTGGTCCGCACCCGGCTGCTGGGGCATCCCGCCGCCCTCCTGCACGGCCCCGAGGCCGTGGCCCTCTTCTACGACGAGGGCCGCGTGCAGCGCCACGGCGCCCTGCCCGCTCCGGTGCTCGACACCCTCTTCGGGCAGGGCGGTGTGCACACCCTGGACGGGCCGGCCCACCGCGCGCGCAAGGAGCTGCTCACCTCACTGCTCATGCCCCCGGACGCCGTCCGCACCCTGACCGAGAGCGTCGAGGGCGGCTGGCGCGAGGCCGTGGCGGCCTGGGAAGGCCGCAGGGTGGTGCTCTTCGACGAGGTCGCCGCCCTGCTCGCCCGCGCCGTCTGCGACTGGGTGGGGCTGCCGGTCCCCGACGACGCGGCCCGGGAGATCGCCGAGGACTGCGTCGCCATGGTGGACGGCTTCGCCACCGCCGGGCCCCGGCACGCACGGGCCCACCGCGCCCGACGACGCCAGGAGCGGGCCCTGGCGGCCGCCGTCACCGATCTGCGGCTCCACGTACACGGACCGCACCCGGACGGCGTCTTCTCCGCCTCCCGGCACGCCGCGGCGGCCGGGAGCCCGCTGGAGGCGGTCGCCCTGCACCGCGAGCCGGACGGCACACTGCTCGATCCGCACACGGCAGCCGTCGAGCTCCTCAACATCCTCCGGCCGACGGTCGCCATCGCCTGGTTCGCCGTTTTCGCCGCGCACGCACTCCACCGCCATCCCGGCCGGCACGAGCAACTGCGTACCGGCGGCGCGGCCCACGCCCGCGCGTTCGCCCACGAGGTCCGGCGGTTCTATCCGTTCGTCCCCTTCGTCGGAGGGCTGGCCGCCCGCGACCTCGCCTTCGACGGGGAAGATCTCCCGGCGGGCACCCTCCTCCTCCTCGACGTGTACGGACACCACCACGACCCGGAGCTGTGGGATCGGCCGTACCACTTCGACCCCGGGCGCTTCGCCGGCCGCGAACCGGAGCCCGACGAGCTGATCCCCCAGGGCGGGGGCGACGCGCGCACCGGCCACCGCTGCCCCGGCGAGGACCTCACCCTCTCCGTACTCGCCGCACTCGGCCCCGCCCTCGCGGACCTCGACTTCGTCGTGCCGCAACAGGACCTGTCCATCCCCCTCACCCGGATCCCGACCCGCCCCCGCAGTGGCTTCGCCCTCGAACCCGCCCGGCGGCCACGGGAGCACCTCGCGCGGCGGTAGGCCCCGGCGCCTTGGCGGCTACGGCGACGCACGGCGTCCCGCACACCGCGCGGGGCGGGGCCGGAAAACGCCGGCGGTCGCGTGTGTCCGCGTGGACGGCATGGGTAGCCGCGAGTCAGGGGGCACCGGCTCGGACGGACGAGAGGGATGAGGTGGATGAGGTCATGACGTCTTTCGGCTGTTTCCTGGCCACCGAGGAGTTCACCCCGGCCCGGCTGCTGGAGCAGGCGCGCTCGGCACGGGACGCCGGATTCACCCGGCTGGCCATCTCCGACCACTTCCATCCCTGGACCGACGCCCAGGGCAACAGTCCCTTCGTGTGGTCGATGATCGGCGCGCTGTCGCAGACGGTCGACCTTCCGGTCACCACGCTGGTGACCTGTCCCACCGTGCGGGTGCACCCGGTGGTGACGGCGCAGGCCGCGGCCACCTCGAGCGTGCTGCTCGGCGGCCGTTTCGCGCTCGGCGTGGGCACCGGCGAGGCGCTGAACGAGCATGTGCTCGGGGACCGCTGGCCGTCGTTCGACGAGCGCGCTGACATGCTGGAGGAGGCGGTCGAGGTGATGCGGATGCTGTTCACCGGCCGCCAGGTCAGCCATCGGGGCCGGCACTACACGGTCGACAACGCCCGCCTCTACACCGCACCCGAGAAACCGCTGCCCGTGCTCGTCTCGGGGTTCGGCCCCAAAGCGGCGGGCCTCGCGGGCCGCATCGGGGACGGATTCGTCACCATGGGCCCCGACGAAGAGGCCATCGCCACGTTCCGCGAGGCGGGCGGTACGGGCAGACCCGTGGTCGGAGGCCTGAAGGTCTGCTGGGACCAGGACCGCGACGCGGCCGTCGAGACCGCGTACCGGCTGTGGCCCACGGAGCACCTGCCGGGCGAGCTGAACCAGATCCTTCCCACCCCCGCCCACTTCGAACAGGCCAGTGAGCTCGTCACCCGGCGGCAGGTGTCCGAGGCCGTACCGTGCGGGTCCGATGCCGAGGAGCACCTCGAGGCGATCCGCGCGTACGTGGACGCCGGGTTCGACGAGGTGTACGTCGGACAGATCGGAGAGAACCAGGAGGAGTTCTTCGCGGCCTACCGCGAGAAGATCCTGCCCGCTCTCGTCGGCTGACCGGCTCCCGCCACCGCCCCCGCTGAACGGCAAGGCCACCCGCCCATGGCTCACGGCCCACGGCAACAGGCCCCAGGCCCCAGGCCCCAAGGTAGGACTTCCCGCGAAGGGAACCGCACATGTCGACAACACTGTCCGCGGCCGCAGCCGCCCCCGGGGAGCCCGGCCCGTGCGTCCGCGGCACCGGCCGGACCGCAGGGCCCGGCCCCGCCCTGCTCACGATGGGTGTCGAGGAAGAGTTCCTCCTCGTCGACCGCCTCAGCCGCGCACCGGCGGCCCGCGCACCCCAGGTGATCGCGGCGATCAGCGCGGCCCTCGGTCCGCTGGTGCAGCGGGAGTTCTTCACCGCCCAGGTGGAGGTCTGCACCCGCCCCACCTCGGACAGTGCCCAACTCCGCGCCGAGCTGGCCTGGTTGCGGGACACCGTGAGCCGCGCGGCCGCCGCGGAGGGCTGTATGCCGGTGGCTTCGGGAACGCCCGTGATCCCGCCCGGGGAGCCGCTGGAGGTGACCCCGGATCCGCGCTACCTGCGCATGGCCGACCGGTATGCGCCCGCCCTCGGCGACCTCCGCCAGGTGGTGTGCGGCTGCCACGTCCACGTCGGGGTGCCCGACCGGGCCCGGGCACTGGACCTGGCCAACCGCATGCGCCCCTGGTTGCCCGTGCTGCAGGCCCTGGCGGCCAATTCCCCGTTCGACCGGGGAAGGGACTCCGGGTACGCGAGCTGGCGGTCGGTCGAGCACGCCCGGTGGCCAGAGGTCGGGCCCGCCCCGGTCCTGGACGAGGCCCGGTACGAGCACACGGTCGAAGCCCTCATGCGCACCGGCCGCCTCATGGACCGGCGGATGGTCTACTGGTACGCCCGGCCCTCCGAGCACGTCCCGACGCTCGAGATCCGGGTCGCCGACGTCAACGCCGATCTCGACGTGGTGGTGCTGCTGGCCGCTCTCGTACGGGGCCTCGCCGCGGCCCTGGCCGCTGACGCCGAGGCCGGCGCGCCCTCGCCCCTGGCCGGATCCCGGGCGCTGCGGACCGCGCACCACCTCGCGGCCCTCAACGGGCTGGAGGGCGAGGGTCTCGATCTGGGCACCGGTCGGCGGGTACCCGCCTGGGATCTGGTCGGCGCCCTCGTGGAGCGGGCCGCACCGGGGCTCGAGGCGGCCGGAGACCTGCCCATGGCCGCGACGGTCCTCGGCCGGCTACGGGTCCAGGGCGGCGGCGCCGCACGACAGCGCGCGGCGCACCGACGTCTGGGCAGCCTGCGCGGCGTCGTCGACACCCTGGCCGCGACCACAGCGACCACGACGGCCACCACGGCCACCACGGCCACCACGGCCAAGTGAACCCCTGACCGGGCGGGCACACCGCCGGCCGCCTTGCGTTCCCTGTTGGCCGCTCCCCCAGGTCCTCGACCGGCGAGCGGCACCGGGACCGCCCCGCCCCACGCCATCGGCCCGCGGAAGCCACCCTGCACCGCGGTGAGTTGCTGGTCCTTCGCGGGCGGACGAACCAGACCGGTGGATCCCGTCCCGGGACCGTGCCGCCAACTGTGCGCGGGGACGCCCGGGGTGCGGGTGCAAGAGGTCGCGCGACTCGGCTACGGCCGCCCGGGGCCCGGTGAACGCACGGGCCAGGTCCTGGCGGCCCCGGACGGCTCTCCGCGCGTCCGCTCGCGAGGTCCCCGACAGGGGCGGGTTCGGCCGCCCCGTCGGAGCGCGCGACTCAGCGGCGGCGTGCGCAGGTCCAGGCGCCCATGCCCTGGATCCTCGCGAGTCTCCGCGCCGTGGCGATCTGCTCCGCCTTCGTGGCCAGGTCGGCGCGTGGCGCGAATCTCCTGCCCCCCGCCGCCTTCCAGCTCGACTGGGTGAACTGCAATCCTCCGTAGTGCCCGTTGCCGGTGTTCGCCCGCCAATTCCCGCCGGACTCGCACCGGGCGATGGCGTCCCAGTCGCGGGTATGTTTCGAGTGGACGACAGCGGCATGGGACCCGGATGCGTCCAGCAGGCACACCGTCAACGCCACGACGGTGACCAGCAGTTGACCGACGGCGTTGCGGCCCGGTCCGTTCTTTCGGTGACTCGGCATCACTCCTCCTTCGCTGTTGGGGCGGACCTGCCGCGAACAGCGGGCGGGCCCGCGTACGGCCCTCCGGAGGCCGTGGCCACAGCACAGCACGGACCGACGTGCCTCCAGCGGCACTTGCGGTCGACAAAGGGGCGACACCACCCGAACGGACGCTCCACGGCCCCTTTCGGGGCGCCGCCACCTCGTCGGACCGGGCTCGTCGCAGCCGCCGAGCAGAACGATGAAGCGGCGGATGCCGACCTTCCCGGCGTCGCCGGGCCTGCGTGCCGACCGGGCGAAACGGCCGCGGGCGAGCAGGAGGTGCCGCGCCTCAGCAGGCGTGCGGCGGATCTACGACGCAGGTCGGCGGCCCGGCCCGCGTCGGCACATCGAGCGGGTCGGGCCGTTCTCGCTCTTGCAGCGTTTCATCGCCCGCGCGCGGCCCGGTGGCCTGCCGGCGGGCGCTCCGGCCGCGTCGGGCCCGCTCGGCGGGACGGATCAGGCTCCCGCGCTCCACCCCTGCCCCCCGCCCTCGCCACGGTCGAGTTCGGCGTCGAGTGCGAGGGCGGCGGTGATGAGGGCGAGGTGGGTGAAGGCCTGGGGGAAGTTGCCGAGCTGTTCTCCCGTGGGGCCGATCTCCTCTGCGAACAGGCCGACGTGGTTGGCGTACGTCAGCATCTTGTCGAAGGCGTAGCGGGCCTGTTCGAGCCGGCCCGCCCGCGCGAGCGCGTACACGTAGAGGAAGCTGCAGAGGGAGAACGTGCCTTCGCTGCCCTGAAGACCGTCGGGAGAGGCCTCCGGGTCGTAGCGGTAGACCAGGCTGTCGGAGACGAGTTCGGCGTCCATGGCGTCGAGGGTGGACAGCCAGCGCGGGTCCTTGGGGGAGATGAAGCCGACGAGCGGCATCAGCAGCAGGGAGGCGTCCAGCACATGACTGCCGTAATGCTGGACGAAGGCCTGCCGTTGCGTGCTCCACCCACGGGTCATGATCTGTTCCATGATGGCGTCGCGTGCGGCGGTCCAGCGGGGCAGGTCGGCCGGGCGCGCGGTGGCCATGGCCTGGCGGATGCCGCGGTCGAAGGCGACCCAGCACATGAGACGGCTGTAGGTGAAGTCCTTCTGGCCGCCGCGCGTCTCCCAGATGCCCTCGTCGGGGCGGTCCCAGTTGTCACACAGCCAGTCGAGCAGGCCGGCGGAGCTCATCCACGCGTCGTAACCCACGATGTCGTCGGTCTGGCCATGTTGGGCGAGGCCGTAGACGGCCTCTCCGTAGATGTCCAACTGGAGTTGGTCGGCAGCCCCGTTGCCCGCGCGCACGGGGGCCGAGCCACGCCAGCCTTCCAGGTGGTCGAGGACCTCTTCGGTCAGGTGCGGGTCGCCGTCGACGCGGTACATGATCTGCAGGGGCTCACCGTTCGGGGCGCCTCCGGCCTGCAGGCGTTGCTGCAGCCAGCGGCGGAATCCGTCGGCTTCGTCCGTGAACCCCAGGTCGCGCATGGCACGTACCGACAGGGAGGCGTCGCGGATCCAGGTGTAGCGGTAGTCCCAGTTGCGTTCCCCGCCCTCCTGCTCGGGCAGGCCCATGGTGGGCGCCGCGATCGGCCCGCCGGTGGGTGCGTACGTGAGGAGCTTGAGGGTGATGGCGGAGCGGTTGACCATCTGCTGCCAGCGGCCGCGGTAGCGGCAACGGCCGGTCCAGCCGTGCCAGAAGCGGTGTACGTCGGCGAACTGCCGGACCTCGTCACCGGTTTCGAGGTCCGGCGGCGCCTCGCTCCCCGCGTCGCGGACCGTCAGCAGGACGGCCGTGTGCTCGCCCGCGTCCAGGGTGAAGGCCGCGCGCACGTCCTGTCCGTCGGGCTCCAACGCGACGGCGTCCATGGCTTGCAGGTCCGCGGTCACGCCGGGCCCCTCGAAGCGTGCGGTGGAGCCGTCCATGACCAGCTCGTGGGGGGCCCGCCCGTAGTCGAAGCGCGGACGGCACTCGAGGGTGAAGCGCACCGTGCCGCGCACCACGCGGACGTACCGCACCACCTGGTGCCGGTCGGTGGCCGTGTGCTCCTCGGGGACGGGCATGAAGTCGACGACCTCGCCGACGCCGTCCGGAGTGAGGAAGCGGGTGATGAGGATGGCCGTGTCGGCGAGGTAGAGCTGGTGGGTGAGCACCCTGCCCCCGTGTGCCGGACCTTCGGCGTCGCCGCCGGCGGGCCCGTCCGCGGTGATGCCGAAGTATCCGCCGCGGTCGTGGTCGAGCAGGCTCGCGAAGACGCTGGGCGAGTCGAAGCGAGGCGAGCAGAACCAGTCGAGCACCCCTTCGGAGCTGACCAGCGCGCAGGTCTGCAAGTCGCCGATCAGCCCGTGCTCGGCGATGGGCGGGTAGGGGTTCATCGGCTCTCCACGGCGTCGTCGGTGGGGAAGGGCTCGGCCACCCGGCCCGCACGGCGGTCCGCGGGCGCCGGGGGCCGCGTCATGCCGCTGCCGGTTCCGGCCTGAAGGGGTAGATCCCGTCCGCCCCGGGCTGTACGACGCCGTAGGTGCTTTCCGGTACCTCGTTCCAGGCGCCCGGGAGGTCGCCGAGGGGTTCGGACACGACGAGGCGGGTCTCGTCCGACACCTCCTGGAGGAAGGTGACATCGGGGTGCAGGCGGCGCAGTGAGTCCACCTTGCTGCTGTAGAA
>NZ_JBEXOV010000168.1:0-9390 GCF_040611715.1 Streptomyces sp. NPDC006544
CCGAATAGTCCTTCAGAGCCATCGGTGGTCTTCTCGCTTCCTCCGGATCAATCAAGATCCATTATCAGCGTGTCCACCACTCAGGGGGAGGCCCCAGGTTCGAGCGGCTGGACCTTGCGCTTGCAGGCGGAGCACTTGTGACCGGGCGCATAGGTCACGTACTCCCATACGTCCCGATCAAGCTTCGAGGCCTCTACCTTTTTCGCCCTTGTCATGTCGCACCCCTAATCGCACACGCACCTGTGCGGTGCTCGCCGTCGCTCGCTGTGAGAACGACGTTAGGGAGGGTGCTAGCGAGGCATCCATGTTCTTGCATGAACTTGCACACGAACTACCCGAGAGAGTTGATCGCTTCTGAGATCAAAGCCCGAGCGGGAGCGCCATGCACGGCGATCTTGGACAGCTCGGAGAAAGCTTTCGAGTAGGTTGCAACCTCGCTCGGTGCCGAGACGTTCACGGCAGCCGTCAGCAGTTCGACGCTCGCCTGTCGGCTGTCGAACAAGTAGAAGGCTTCCAGCGGCCAGACGCGACGCTGAGCCGTGAAGGGGATCACTCCCAAGCTCACGTTCGGCAGGGCCATGACCGCCAGGAGGTAGCCGAGTTGGCCAGCCATGGTGGCATCGTCGCCAATGCGGTAGCGGAGCACCGTTTCTTCCAGGAGCAAGGCGAACCGGTGGTCGCCTTCGTGCAGGACGCGTGAGCGCTCAATTCGCGAGGCGGCTGCCGTTTCCGAGTCGTCCGGGGTTCCCTGGAACGCGGCGATCGTGGACAGCAGGGCTGCCGCGTACGTCTCCGTCTGGAGCATCCCCGGGACCACGTTCGAGCAGTACACACGGAAATGGCGGGTTCCCTCGTATAGGGGAACGACTTCCTCTTGCGCTCTGCGCATCCCGTGACGATGGAGCTTCTGCCAGTGCACGTACATCTGATCGGCTTGCCGATTCGCCGCAATCAGGTCGGCGGTCTGATCCTCCGCTCCGCACGCCTTGCACCAAGCGCGGACGTCGGCATCGGATGCGGGGGTCTTGGCTCGCTCGATGCGTGAAGATTTGGCTGGACTCCAGCCACACCGAAGAGCCAGCTCATGCCCGGTCAGCTCCGCATCTCGACGGAGAGCCCCAAGGCGGGCGGCGAGGGCTTCGCGGGCGGCCTGGGCACTGGATGACGGGGACGCGGACATGAGTTGGCTCTTCTAAGTTTCGTGAGGTCAGACCGAGTAATTTTCGTGCGGGATGCCGCGCTCCCAGACCGCTTCGAACGCGGCCGACGCCATATGAGCTACGGCCGGTTCGGAGCGAACCTCCCAGCCCGGCTCGGACCAGTTTCCATCCCCGGAGAAGTGGTTGAAGAGCGCGATCTCTCCGTCGAACACCCAGCAGTCGTTTCCAGGAAGCGCAATGTCCGACGCCTGCCGCCTGGGCAGCCAGCGGACTTGCTCCCCGGCGTGGAGATTGACCACGGTGCCGGCGTGCTCATACCGGATGTAATCCGTGACCGGTTCCGAGACAACCCGAGCGCGGCGGACGACTACGCCTCGGGCCACCGTGCCACGAATCAAATCAACCCACGGCGCCCAGTAGGCAGACCCCGGGTCCACGTCGCGCTGGCTCGTGCGCTTCCAGTGCTCGTAGTCTTCCGCCTCGTCGCCGACGCCGTACGAGTCGCGCATCTCCAGATGCACGGCCGAGTGCTTGGCCGCCGCCAAGAGCTCGTTAAAGCCCGGCTCGTTCTGCGACATCACAGGCCTTCCTGAGCATCGGCACCATGCGGGCCGGAATCCGAATCACAGCTTCGTGCGGAGGGATGCCCGGGGCATGTCCGGGAGCCTCGAACGCCGCACACTCGGCCTCCAGCTTGTCGTCTGGCTTCCAGCCCTGAAGCACCAGCTCCCCCTTCTCCTCGTCCACCCATACGGTGGGGGAACCCTGCTGCCCGGTGTCTGGATCAATCCCGATGAACCGTAGTGCCATGACTGCCTCCGGTGTCGAGTGGCTTACGCCAACTTGCACGAGCTTCGTCCTGAGGGCACGGCAGCGTCAAGGTTGGCGAGTGTCTGCACGGTCGGTGTGGAGCGGTTCTCAGCCAGCCTGGACGCCCTGCCGTGAGGGAAAGGGGGCCGGGATGGTCACGTGACCAACGCATGACCAACAGCGGCCCGAAACACCGAGAAACGGCAGGTGAGCGGGACCAGCCGTCAATCGGCCTGTAGGGTCCCCAGAAGGGTATTCGTGCAGGTCAGCAGGCTAATGAGCTGGTGCCCGAGTGGAGAGTTCAAGTCCCCCCTCGGACACCAAGCGAGAACCCCACTTCACGTGGGGTTTTCTGCGTTTTCGGGCCTGGGGGCGGGCCGAGGCCCGGCGGGGATATTCTGGGGAAGTGAATGAGAATCTTCCCCCTTGTCCCCAATGTTCCTGCGCGTACACCTACGAGATGAACGCGCTCGTGGTGTGCCCGGAGTGCGGTCACGAGTGGGTGCCCGCCGAGAGCGGCGCGGACGGCGCCGGGGGCGGCGAGAGCTCCGGGGAGCGGGTCGTGAAGGACTCCGTCGGCAACGTGCTCAGGGACGGCGACACCGTGACGGTGGCCAAGGCGCTCAAGGTCAAGGGCAGCCCGTCGGGGATCAAGGCCGGCACGAAGGTCCGTAACATCCGGATCGTCGACGGGGTCGACGGCCACGACATCGACTGCAGGATCGACGGCTTCGGCGCGATGCAGCTGAAGTCCAGCGTGGTCAAGAAAGCCTGACCGGTCGGCGCCCGGACCGCACGGACGAGCCGGAGGGGGACCCCGCCGCGGCGGGGTCCCCCTCCGGCGTACGCGTCCCGGTCAGCCGCGCGGGGCGTTCGGGGCCTGCGGCGCCTGTTCCACGGACTCCGCCGCCTGGTCGAGGCGGAAGGCCTCGTTGCCCAGGCCGATGCGGGCGTGGACCTCGGGGCGGCCGGAGCGCAGCACCAGGCCGTACGCCAGGCCCACGACGGCGGCGGCGCCGATGATCCCGGGCAGCAGCCAGCTGAGGGCGGAGCCCTCCTCGGCGCCGACCAGGACGCCGAAGTCCTTGACCGTCCAGAAGGCGATTCCGAGCAGCGCGAGGCCGGCGAGCCCGGCCGCGACCAGACGCCAGACCTGGGCGCCGGCGGTGCCCCGTCGGACGAAGAAGGCGATGACGGCGAAGGAGGCGGCGGCCATCAGCAGGGTCACGCCGAGGGCGCCGACGCTGCCCATCCAGGTGAACAGGTGCAGGACGGGCGCGGTGGGGTTGCCGGCCGGCAGGTCGTCGGTGAACGCGAAGGCGAGGACGACGGCCACGGAGACCACGGTCTGCAGGAGCGAGCCGGTACCGGGGGCGCCCGTACCGGCGTTGGTGCGTCCGAAGGAGGCCGGGAGCAGGCCCTCTCGGCCCATCGCGAAGGCGTAGCGGGCGACGACGTTGTGGAAGCTGAGCATCGCCGCGAACATGCCGGTCACGAACAGGACGTGCAGGACGTCGGTGAAGGCGCCGCCCAGGCGGCTCTCGGTGAGCTGGAAGAGCAGTCCGGGGCCGGCCTCGGCGGAGGTCTTGACCACCTCGCCGGGGCCGGTGGCGACGGTGAGGGCCCAGGCGCTGAGCGCGAAGAAGAGGGCGACGAAGCCGACGGCCAGGAACATCACGCGGGAGACGACGATGTGCGGCTTGCTGGTCTCCTCGGCGTACACCGGGGACTGTTCGAAGCCGACGAAGGCGGCGATGCAGAAGCACAGGGCGGTGCCCAGTCCCGCTCCGCCGAGGGTCTCGGGGTTGAAGGCGTGCAGCGAGAGGCCGTCGGGGCCCGGCTTGCCGAGGGCGGCGAGGTCGAAGACGACGACGAGGACGACCTCGATGAGCAGGAGGACGCCGATGACCTTGGCGTTGAGGTCGATCTTGAGCCAGCCGAGGGCTCCGGTCAGGACCACGGCGGCCAGGGCCGTTGTCCACCAGGCGAGTTCGACGTGGAGGTAGGTGGCGAAGAGGCCGGAGACCTCGAAGCCGAGGATGCCGTAGACGCCGACCTGCATCGCGCTGTACGCGACGAGGGCGACGAGCGAGGCGCCCGCGCCGGCGGTGGGGCCGAGCCCGCGCGCGATGTACGCGTAGAAGGCGCCGGCGTTGTGGACGTGGCGGCTCATCTCGGCGTAGCCGATGCTGAAGAGCGCGAGGACGGCGCCGAGGATGACGAACAGCAGGGGCTGTCCGACGATGCCCATGACGCCGAAGGTGGTGGGCATGACACCCGCGACCACCATCAGGGGCGCGCTCGCCGCGAGTACGGAGAGCAGCAGGCCGGCGGTGCCGAGGCGGTCGGCGCGCAGGGCGCGGTCCTGCCCCTTGTACGTGCGGATCTCGGCCGGGCCGGCCGAGCCTGCCGGGTCGGTGAGCGTGGAGGATCTGCCCGTCGGCATGGGGGGTCGTCCTTTCGGGGGCGGGGGCGGGGGCTGAGCGGGGCTGAGCTGCGCGGGTTGAGCTGACTGGCTGCGGTCAGGAGGTGCCGAGCGCGGCACTGCGCGCGGCGAGGAACGCCTGGTGCGGGTCGAGGTCGGGGTAGGACCACGGGGCCCGGGTGGCGTGGCTGCCGATGCGGTGGAAGAGGGCGGCGGCTTCGGCGGGCCGGCCCTCGCAGAGCTTGGCGTGGGCCAGGAAGTTGAGGTCCACGCGGTTGCGGGGGTGGTCCTCGCGCTCCCACTCCAGCCACCAGTCGAAGGCGGCGCGCAGGACCTGGCGGGCGCGGCGGCCGGACCAGTGGTCGGTGATGCGGTCGGGGGTGTGGCCGTGGACCGAGGCGAGGACCCGGTAGCGCTCGGCGTGGGCGATGACGGGAAGGACGGCGAGCGGGGAATCGGCCGGGGACTCCTCGGCGGCCCAGGCGGCGAAGTCGTAGACCTCGTGGAGCGGGTCGTGGCCGGCGGCGGGGGCGCGCTCCGCCAGCTTGGAGACCATCAGGTGGTGGGCGTGGTGGTGCTCGCGGTGGCGGGCCCGCACCTGGTCGAAGTGGCGGCTGAACTCCTCTTCGGTGCCGAAGGCGCGGGTGAGGAGGAGCAGGCCGAGCCAGGGGGTGGGGTCGGCCGGGAACAGGGCCGCGGCCCGGCGGCAGGCTTCCTCGGCGGCTTCGGGGGTGCCCTTGCGGCGCAGGGCGTTGAAGACGGCCGCGCAGGCGAGGAGGGTGACGGCGTCGGCGCTCTCCGGTTCGGCGAGGAGCCACTCTCGGGCCCAGGCGGTGGCGGCCGGGGTCTCGGCGAGGACGACGAGCCGGTGTCCGCGGCGGTCCCAGTCGTCGCCGGTGCTGACGAGGAGGGAGCGCGCCCTGGCCCAGCGGCCCTGGGTGAACTGGGTACGGACGTCGACCAGTTCGTTGTCGCAGAGCGCCGGGTCGAAGAGCTGGGCGTCCCGCTTGCGGGCGCGGCCGAGGGGCGGCGGAGGCGGAGACATCCGCGGATTCCCTCCAGGACGCGGGCGGTTGGACTGTGTGGCCGGATGATCACAGACAGCAAAGCGGTACGCACAGCTCCGCGTCAAGGTCCAGTCCACTGGGTGGCCAGTTTCAACTGGTCCCCCGGTCGGCCGAGTTGAGGGGGTTGTTCGGGTTCGCACCGGGGTCGGCGGCGGCTTCGGCGGCGGGTCCACTGGGCGGGTCCCGGGGTGGGTTCCATGACGGGTGCGGAAACCTTCCGCCCCCCCGTCCGGCATTCCGGGGCCGGTGCCCGCCGCGCCGGTGGCGGCGGTCCCGAGCGGCGCCGAGCGGTCCCGAGCGGCGCCGGGAGCACGACGTCGGGGGCGCCGGCCGACGCCGAGGCCACGGGCGGTGCGCTGCCGGCGCCGGGCGGGCCGGTGCCGGACGGGGACCGCGCCGGATGTCGCGGAGGTGTCCTCGAGGTGAGGGACGTACGGGTGCCGCGTCCGGTGGACGTGGAGCCGGGGCGCCGGCCGGACGAGGGCGAGGGGTTCGTGTCAGTGGCCGAATGGCGATCCGCGCACGGGAGGTTCCGGCACGGCCCGCAGAGGCGGGAGGCCGTCGGGCGGCCCGTGCGCCGCCGGCGACGAAGCCCTCGCGCGGCGCAGCGGTTCGGCCTCCTCGCCCGGCCGGAGCCCTCGGGGCCGGGACCGGCTCGGGGCCGGGACCGCGGCCCCGCCGGCGCCCGTCAGGACACCGCGGCCCCGGCGGCGCGGCCCGCCGCGCGGCCCGAGAAGATGCAGCCGCCGAGGAAGGTGCCCTCCAGGGCGCGGTAGCCGTGGACCCCGCCGCCGCCGAAGCCGGCGGCCTCGCCCGCCGCGTAGAGCCCGGGCAGCGGTTCGCCCGTGTCCGTGAGGACGCGGGAGGAGAGATCGGTCTGCAGCCCGCCCAGCGACTTGCGGGTCAGGATCGAGAGCCGGACGGCGATCAGCGGGCCCGCCGCCGGGTCCAGGATCCGGTGCGGGGCGGCGGTGCGGATCAGCTTGTCCCCGAGGTACTTGCGGGCTCCGTGGATCGCGGTGACCTGGAGGTCCTTGGTGAAGGGATTGGCCATCTCCCGGTCCCGGGCGACGATTTCACGGCGGACCGTCTCCTCGTCGAGGAGCCCTTCCTTCGTGATCGCGTTCATTCCGCGCACGAGGGCGGAGAGGTCCTTCTCCACGACGAAGTCGACGCCGTTGTCCATGAAGGCCTTCACCGGCCCGGGGACGGCCTGCCGCGCCCGGTCGATGACCCCGCGGACGGACTTGCCCGTGAGGTCGGGGTTCTGCTCGGAGCCCGAGAGCCCGAACTCCTTTCCGATGACACGCTGGTTGAGGACGAACCAGGTGTGGTCGTGGCCGGTTCTCATGATGTGGTCGAGCGTGCCGAGGGTGTCGAAGCCCGGGAACAGCGGTACGGGCAGCCGCTTGCCGGTGGCGTCCAGCCAGAGCGAGGACGGGCCGGGCAGGATGCGGATGCCGTGCCGGGCCCAGATCGGGTCCCAGTTCTCTATGCCCTCGGTGTAGTGCCACATCCGGTCCTTGTTGATGTGGCTGGCGCCCGCCTCCTCCGCGATGCCGAGCATCAGGCCGTCCACGTGCGCCGGGACCCCGGAGAGCATCCGCTCGGGCGGGGTGCCGAGCCGCTCCGGCCACTGCTTGCGCACGAGCTCGTGGTTGCCGCCGATGCCGCCGCTGGTCACGATCACGGCCTGGGCGCGCAGGGAGAACTCCCCGGTGGCCTCGCGTCCGCTCGCGGCGCCCCGTACGGCGTCGGAGGGGGCGAGGACCTCCCCGGTCACGGTGTCGAGCGTGCCCGCCGTGCGGGAGAGCCCGGTGACCCGGTGGCGGAACTTGAGCTGGACCAGGCCGCGGGCCACGCCGGTCCGGACGCGGCGCTCGAAGGGCTCCACCAGCCCGGGTCCGGTGCCCCAGGTGATGTGGAAGCGGGGGACGGAGTTGCCGTGGCCGTTCGCGTCGTAGCCGCCGCGCTCCGCCCAGCCGACGACGGGGAAGAAGCGGACGCCCTGCGCGTGCAGCCAGGGGCGCTTCTCGCCGGCCGCGAAGTCCACGTAGGCCTCGGCCCAGCGGCGCGGCCAGGCGTCCTCCTCGCGGTCGAAGCCGGCGGTGCCGTGCCAGTCCTGGAGGGCCAGCTCGCGGGTGTCCTTGATGCGCATGCGGCGCTGCTCGGGCGAGTCGACGAAGAACAGGCCGCCGAAGGACCAGTGGGCCTGCCCGCCGATCGACCGTTCCGGCTCCTGGTCCAGCAGGATGACCTTGCGGCCGGCGTCGACGAGCTCGGCGGTGGCCACGAGGCCCGCGAGCCCGGCCCCGATCACGATCACGTCTGCGTCGTACGTCATGCGAGAACCGTCCTCCGTCGGTGGTGGGGCGATCCTTTGCTACGGAGTGGTAACCAGTCAACAGGAGCGGGAGGACGAAGCCATGAGCGCGGCAGACGAGGTACTGGACGTGGTGGACCGGCAGGACCGGGTGACCGGGCGGGCGCGGCGGGGGGACGTGTACGCGGACGGCCTCCTCCACCGGTGCGTGTTCGTCCTGGCCCGGGACGGGCTGGGGCGGATCTTCGTGCACCGGCGGACCGCGTCGAAGCTGGTGTTCCCCTCGCACTACGACATGTTCGTGGGCGGGGTGCTCGGGGCGGGCGAGAGCTACGCTCGGGCCGCGCTGCGCGAGGCCGAGGAGGAGCTGGGGGTGACGGGGCTGGCGCAGCCGGAGCCGCTGTTCAAGTTCCTGTACGAGGGCCCGGGCGGGGCCTGGTGGTCGTACGTGCACGAGGTCCGCTGCGAGCTGCCGGTCCGGCCCCAGGCCTCGGAGGTGGCCTGGCACGCGTGGCTTCCGGAGGAGGAGGTGGCGGAGCGGGCCGGGGACGGATCCTGGCCGTGGGTGCCCGACGGGCTGGAGGCGTACCGGCGGCTCCGGGAGTTCCGGGCTCTGCCGGACTCGCCGTCGGGGCGCAGCTGAGGCGGGGCGCCAGTAGATTGGCCGGGTGATCGACTTCGGCAAGGACGTGTGGCTCTGCTTCGCCCCCGAGCGGGTGAAGGAGGAGGGCCAGACCCCCGACTACCGGTTCTCGCTGGCCAACGAGCGGACCTTCCTGGCCTGGATCCGGACCGGCCTGGCCCTGGTGGGCGGCGGGTTCGCCGTGGACCAGTTCCTGCCCGACCTGCGGTGGGCGGTGCGCGTCGGGATGGCGCTCGCACTGCTCGCGGTGGGCGCGGCCTGTGCGCTGCGGGCGGTGAACCACTGGGTGCGGTGCGAGCGGGCGATGCGGCGCGGCGAGGACCTGCCGCTGTCCCGGTTCCCGGTGGTGCTGAGCCTGGGAGTGGGGCTGGTGGCGGTCACGATGATGGTGGTCGTGCTGCTGGGCTGGACCACGGGGCGATGAGTACCCCGGCCGCGGACGGCGGCCGTGACGCGGGGCTGCAGCCGGAGCGGACCCGGCTCGCGTGGCGGCGTACGACGCTCTCGTGCTCGGTGACGGCCGTGCTGGCGCTGCGTCAGGCCCTGCGCACCAGCGGTTCGCCGGTGGCGCTCGTGGGGGTGACGGTGATCGCCCTGCTCTGGCTTGCGTTCCTGTGGGTGGCGCACCGGCGGATGCGGGAGCTGGCGGCGGCGCCCGGTGCCCCGTCGCCGCGTGCGGTCCTCGCGGCGACGGCGTGCACGGTGGCGTTCGCCGTCTTCGCGGTGGCGGTCATCGTCTGACCCGACGAACCCGACCAGCCGAAGAACCGACGACCCGAAGAACCGACGACCCGACGACCCGACGGTCAGCCTTTTCGCGCCCCTGCGGCGCGTAGCGGACACAGCGGGACATTCAGGACCGGCCGCACTAGGGTCTGTTGCGAAAGTGGATCTTGATCGGTGATGATCATGGTGTGGCGCGTGGAGATCTGACGGATGCACAGTGGGCAAGGCTGGAGCCG
>NZ_JBEXOV010000169.1:0-4816 GCF_040611715.1 Streptomyces sp. NPDC006544
CTGATCGTGCTGACCACCGGATTCCGGCAGGCCGACTCGATCGCCTCGCTCGTCGTGGTCGTCCTGATGGTCAAGGCGGGATCGGCGGGGCTCGGCTTCGCCGAGCCAGGGCCGGCCCTTCGAGCCGGGGTCCTTCGCTGCGCTGCGGCCTACTCGGGTTCCGCTGCGCTCCACCCGAGCGGGCCCGCAAGCGGGCCCTAGGGCTCCCGCGCTACGCGTGGGAGATGACCCCGTTTCACGGGGTCCAGGCCTTCGGCCTGTTGGGGTGTCCGCTTCGCTCCCACCCCCGTCCTTCCGGCTTCGCCTCCAGGCCGAGGGCCCGCAAGCGGGCCCGGCTGCCAGCGGAAGGGGGTGGTGGTCTCGACTGACGGCCGGTGGGGGTCCCCCGAAAGAGGGGGAGGGTTCGGGGATCGGGCCCGCCGGGGTGTGTCGTCGCAGTAGAGTCGAGTCTACATCAGGAACGGATGCAGGTGTGTAGAATCCCGGAAAACCTGGCACTCCCTCCCGGCGGTTCTGATGTGCTGCTGTTCGGTGTGCATCCGGTGCGCGGGTTTCGGATGCTGTGTACCAACCCGAGAAACCCGTGAGTGCCCGGCCCGAGACGCCTCTATCCGACGGAGAAAGCGATGCAGAAGTCTGGTGGAATCACCTTGCGGCCTCATCAGGAGGAAGCGGTGGAGGCGATTGTCCGGGGGCTCGATATCCCGCCGGGAAAACGGATTCCGAAAGCAGGTCTGCGGGCCACGCTTGTGGCTGCGTGCGGGACCGGAAAGACCTTTATCGCCGCCGCTGCCTCGCTCCGGCTGGCCCGGGGCGGGCGGGTCCTGGTGCTGCTGCCCACCCTGGATCTGCTGACCCAGACCGCCGAGCAGTGGCGTACGGCCGGCCACGACGGGCCCGCGGTCGCGGTGTGCTCGCTGGAGGACAACGCCCAGCTCTACGGGCTCCGGGTCCGGACGACGACGTCGGCGCCGCAGCTCGCCCTGTGGCACGGCCGGGGTGCGGTCACCGTCTACGCCACCTACGCCTCCCTCGGCGTGATCGGCGAGGCGCACCGCGGGGAGTACGGCATGCCCATGGAGGCCTTCGACCTGATCGTGGTGGACGAGGCGCACCGAACGAGCGGGTCGGCGGGGAAGGCGTGGGCGGACGTGCACCGCCAGGAGGTGATCCCCGCGCGGCGTCGGCTGTACATGACGGCCACTCCCCGGATCTGGGCGGAACGACCCCCGAGGACGCGGGCGCAAGAGCTGGAGCAGGCGGCCGAGCGGCGCCGAGAAGAGGAGGAGCGGCGGAAGAAGGCGGAGGCCGAGGGGCGGAGGTACCTGCCGCGGTCCCGGTGGGACCGGCTCCCGAAGGACATGGCCTGTTCCATGGACGACACCAGGGTGTTCGGGCCGGTGGTCTACGAGCTGTCGCTCGCCGACGCCATCGCCCGGGGGCTCCTGGCGCGGTATCAGGTCGTGGTCGCCGAGCTGGTCGACCCGGTCGTGACCCCGGCCCGGCTCTACAGCGAGGAACGACACGAGGAGCGGCTGCGCGGGCAGCGCCTCGCGGCCGTGCAGACCACCCTGCTGGAGACGATGGCCGAGCACGACCTGAAGACGACGATCACCTTCCACCACCGGACCGTGGAGGCGCAGGCCTTCGCCGAGGGCCTGGAGCGGGTCGCCAGCCGGCTGCACGCCGTGGATCCGGTCCGGCACCCGGCCAAGGTGTGGACGGGGTGGCTGCGTGGGGAGCACGAGGCGGAGCACCGGGCCGGCGTGCTCGCCGACTTCGGCCACCGGGCCGGGCGCGCCGTGCTGGCGAATTGTCGTGTTCTCGGGGAGGGCGTCGATATTCGGGCGGTGGACTCGGTGGCCCTGATCGACCCCAAGGGGTCAGCCGTCGATATCGTCCAGGCCATCGGCCGGGCCCTGCGGCAGAAGCCCGGGGAAGGGAAGATGGCGACGCTGATTGTTCCCGTCTTTTTGCGGGAGGATGAGAATCCCGAGGACATTCTCACTTCGAAATCGTATGGCCCCCTTATTCGGGTTTTGAATGGGCTTCGGGCACACGATGAGCGTGCCGTGGAGATGCTGGCAATTCCTCAGGAGAACCAGAAGCGCATCGTGCAGCCGTCGCCGCTGGTCGGGAAGGCGCCCGAGGAGGGTGAAGAGGAGAACCGGCTGCTGCTCCGGTTCGCGGCCCCCCGGGACCCGGCGCTGATCGCGAAGTGGATCAGCTACCAGGTGTTCAACACCGAGCGGCAGGACTGGCGTCGGGGCGTGGAGGCCGCGTTCCGGTACCGGGAGCGCGAGGGAGACCTCCAAGTGCCCTACGAGCACACCGAGGGCCCGTACCCGCTGGGGAGGTGGCTCTCCGACCAGCGCCGCGCGTTCCGCGCCGGGCAGATGAGCGGGGAACGGGCGGCCGAGCTGGAGGGGCTGGGGATCGTGTGGGACACCGCCGACGCCGCTTTCGAGACTAGTCTCGCCGCCGCACGGGCCTGGCACCGACTCCACGGCACCCTGGCCGCCCCGCGGGGTGCGGCGATCCTCGATGTCCAGATCGGGCAGTGGCTGACCAACGTTCGCCGGCCCGGCGGGCTCGGGAAGGACCCGGTGCGCGCCGGGCGACGGGCGGCGGCCCTGGCCGCGATCGACGAGGACTGGAACCCCGCCGAGCGCGGGTGGACGGTGGACTGGCAGCGGCACTACGCCTACCTCGCCCAGCTCCTCGCCGAGGGCGCCCGCCTGAAGGCCGTCACCGCCGGGGTGACCCGGCACGGGGAGGACATCGGCCGGTGGCTGGCCGTCCAGCGGCGGGACTGGGCCCGGCTCAACGCCGAGCAGCAGGCCCGGCTCGCCGCGCTCGGGGTCACCCCAGCGCGGGTCGTACGGGCCCGCCAGGCACCCGCGAAGACCAGGACGGCCACAGGGTCCGGGCGCGGCGCAGCGGCCTTTGAGACCGGCATCCAGGCCCTGACGCAGTACGTCGAGCGGGAAGGCGGCGGCCTGCCCGGCCGCCAGCACGTCGAGCACCTGCCTGGGGCGGTCCACCGCACCGGGGTGTGGCTGGCCAACCAGCGCCAGCGCCGCGATCGGCTGGACGCCGGGCAACTGCGGGCGCTGGCCGAACTCGGGGTCGACTGGGCTGGGTCGGCTGTGTGAGATCCCGGGATCCGCCGCCGTGGCCGGGGGTCACCGCGTACGGCCGGCCCGGCGCCGCGTCTCACCCGTCCTTCTGTGGATCCCCGCACAACGCGCTCCACAGGAGCAGCCTGCCTCCGCCAGCAACGAGTGCGAGGACGGCCGCCCCCGCCAGCAGCCCGCCCGGGGCCCGGCCGCCGGGGAGCGTGACGGCCAGGACCAGCAGGCACACCCCCAGCAACAGCGCCGCCACCGCAGTGCGCGGCACCGGCGGCCCGGCCGGGCGGGTCCTCACCATGTCCTCCAGGGCCTTGGCCTCCCGCAGCCGGTAGTCGCTCTCGCTCAGCTCCACGGCCGACCAGTCCCGGGGCGCGTGCCCCCGCAGCCGCGGCCAGTGGCCCTGAAGATGCTCAAGGACGCCCGGGAGCAGCGCTTCCAGCTGGACGTTGTACGCGGGGTCGGGCACCCGCGTGAGGCTGGCGTACTGGGCGCCGTCCTCGAACGTCAGCGTCCACGCCCAGTACGACACCGGGCCCTTGTACACGGCGCCTCCTACGGGGTGATCGTGGTCTGCAACCCGCCGACCGTAGCCGCGCGGCGGCGGGCCGGGAGGCACTTCACCGCGTGGTCCACCCCGCAGAACAGGTCGGAGACCGCGATGCCGTAGTGGGCGGACAGCCGGTCGAGGTCGGCCAGCGTCCACGACGACCCCCCGGACTCTCCGGACTGCTTACGTGAGACCTGCCCCTGACTCAGCCTCAGGCCCCGGCCGAGATCGGCCTGCGTCTCCCCCGTCGCGTACATCAGGGCCGCGACCGTCAGCCGCAGCAGGGCCTCTGAACTCGACATATGGGCAACTCCCATCATCTATGCACTGGTTGCATACAGGGTAGTCGGCTGCGGCCCACGCCGAGGCAGCACTCCGCGCGGCGGTGTCGAGGCCCGGCATCTTCCCGGCCCTGACACCAACGAGCACACGCAACGTGCCCGAAGACAGAGCCCGGACACCTCTCCGGGACGTACCCGAAGACCCCCTTTCACGCCCCCGGCCAATGCCGGGGGCTTCGTCGTGCTGCCCGCAGGAGGCCCCGCGTGCCCACCTACGAGACCCTCACCCCCTTCACCGCCGACCTCAAACGCCTCACCCCCGGCCAGCGCCGGCGGTTCCTCCACGTCGTCAGGGACGTCTTCGTCCCGGACCTGCGCATCGGGTGCCTGCGCCCCGGACTGCGGGTGAAGGGCGTACGGGGTGCTCCCGGCGTCTTTGAACTCACCTGGGCACCCGACGGCCGCGCGACCTTCGCCTACGGCCGCCAGCGCCACCACGGCCGCCACATCATCTGGCGCCGCGTCGGCAGCCACGACATCCTGCACCGGCCCTGAGCCGCACCGCTGCGGCCCCGCCCGGCACCCGCGTCAACCGCCGGGCGCGGCCCGGAGCAGCTCGCCGTGCCCGCCGGGCTGAGTGTCGCCTGCCGCCGTGATACCGGTCCTCTGTCCCTGAACGCCCCTGCCACCACGCTGACCTGGGACGACGGCCAGGGGCAAAGCACGGTGGCGGCTCGTTCCGGAAATCTGGAACGAGCCCCCCCCCGCGTGTGCAACCGCCGCCGCCCACGGATCGGGGTCCGAGCCCCGGCCCGGGGCCGGCGGGCGGCCACGACCCGCCGGGGGGGCCGGGG
>NZ_JBEXOV010000169.1:4826-9262 GCF_040611715.1 Streptomyces sp. NPDC006544
GCGGCTCGTTCCGGAAATCTGGAACGAGCCGCCACCCTGGTTTCAACGAGCCGCCACCCTGGTTTCGTCGACGAAACTCCGGCCGGGTCCCGGCGCGATTCCAGTACGCGGTGGCGGGTCAGGTGCGCGGGTAGCCATGGCCCGGCGGCGGGTACTCCTGGCCGGGGAGTTCGGCAACGCCGAAGAGGACGATCCGCTCGAACTCCGTGATCTCCCCCGGCGCGGCGTCGCTGGCTTCGTCGATCGCCTTCAGCAGCCGCATCGACCGCTCCTGGTCCGCCTTGGCCCGCGCCGAGGGCGGCGGGCCCGGTACAGGGCTGTCCCGCTCGGGTTCGGCGGGCAGCGGGAGGTGCAGGGCGCCCGAGCGCCACGCGCCTCCCAGCACCACGATCCCGGCCAGCAGGGTCAGGGCCATACCCGTGACCTCGTACCCGGACCACTGCGCCCACCAGCCGGCCGTGGCCAGCACGAGCCCCGCCAACACGCTGCCACCGGCCCGGCGCTGCCTGCCCGTCATCACCATCCCTCTCCCCCTTCCTCGCAGGTCTTCCCCGATCAGGCGCCGGGGGCCGTGCCCGCCTCGCGGGCGGCGTGCCGCTGGACTTCCTCCGAGGGCGCCACCAGCGGCCCGGCCACAGGCGCGGCGGGCTCCGGCCGCCACATGGCGCCCCGGCACAAGGTGGCCACACCCGCCGTGCCGCCCAGAATCGACAGGACGAAGTCCGCCTGCACCAGACCCAGGTGGCCCGCCCGCAAGGCGGCCGCGAGCAGCGCGCCGGACAGCAGCAGTCCGTTGATGCCGATCCGGTCCCGGCCGGACAGCGCCCACCAGGCCACCCGTACCCGATCCGCGCGCGCCCGGGTGGCCCGCCGTCCGGACGTGGCTGCCTTCTCCATCACCGCGTCCGTCCCGTGCCCTTGGACGGTGCGGCCTGCTGCCGGTGGGCGGGCACCGCGGCTTCGGCCGGAGCCGGCTGTCCCGGCGCCGCCCCGCCGGACGTTGTGGTGGAGCGGCGCCGGGCCGCGCCCGGGGACACCCGCACCCGGGAGACCGGTCCCGGCAGCGGCGTGGTCAGGGCATGGTGTGTCTGCTCGACCAGGCGTCCCACCAGCGCGGAAGCCGGACCCTGCTTCCAGGAGGTGTCCGTACCCAGACGGGCCAGATGCGCACCGAGGACCTTCTGGCCCTGGCTGTCGCCGAGCTGCTGCATGCGAGCGGCCAGCAGCGGCCAGTGGCGGGCGCCGATGAGGAGGCCCGCCTCCTGCTCGGGCAGCACGTCCCTGACCATCGACACCATCGCCGCGTGCGCGGCCGGCTCGACGCCTAGCTGTTCCAGCGCTTTCGCCCGGTCCCCCAGGTTCAAGTCCATGGGGACCTTCAAGCCCTCGGTCAACGGCCCCCAGGAGCGGCGCGCGTCCTCACTCACCGCCACCGCCGGGGCTGGAGCAGGTGCCGAAGCCGGAGCGGCAGGAGCAGGAGCGGGGGCGGGGGCGGGCGGCGCCCACGGGTCGATGTCCTCTCGCACCGGCGCCGCGGCAGCGGGCGCGGTGCCCGGAGCGGGGGCGGGTGCGGGGACCCGGGCACCAACCGAAGCCGGAGCGGGGGTCGAGGTGGGGGTGGGGGCAGGAGCGGCGGTCGCCGCCGATACGGACGCGGGTGCCTTGGCGGCGGCCGCGGTGGTGACGGCGGCGACGGCCTGGTCCACGCCGGCCCCGGCGGCGTGCGCGTCGAGGAGGATCCGGGCGACGTCGACGCCCTTGTCATCGAGGTGGCCCATCGCGGCCGCGATGTCCGGCCAGGCCGGGGAGGCGAGGATCGCGTCGCGCACCAGGCCCTCGGGCATCGTCGCCTTCAGGAGATCGGCCCACCGGTCGGTGCCCTCCGCCTTCGTGCGGGCCGCGTTCGCCACCACGGCCTGGTGGACCCCGGCCGTCATGCGGCCCATCTGCGGCAGGAACGTGCCGAGGTCGACTCCGGCCTGCTGGAGACCGACGAGCTGTCGGGCCATCACCGGCCAGTCCTCGCCCTGCATCAGCTCGGCCAGGATGTCGTCGCCGAGGACGCCGCGCAGCTGGTCGGCCGACCAGCCCGGCGCCATCTTCGCCGCGTCCTCGCCGAGCTCCTCCTCCTTGCCCGTCAGGCGCTTCTGGACGGCACGGCGTACGGCGTCGGTGATGGTCATCATCAGCCGGTAGGCCATCGCGGCGGTCTGCGCGGCTTCCCCGAGGGCTTCGGCGAACGGCTCGGGCTGGGGCGGGTACGTCATCGGCAGTCCTCGGGGTGGGGGTCAGCGCGTACGGGACGGACCCGGCCGTCCGGGGTCGGGGCGCGGCCGGACCGGTACACCGGTAACGGGCGCGACCCCGGGCAGGCCACGGCCCGGCGTCCGCGCGGTGCGCGCCGCGCGGGGCTTCGTGGTGGGGGGCGGGGCGCCGGTCAGGCCGGCTGCCTCCCGCAGCAGCACGGCCGCCTCCGAGGCGGCCTTCGCCTGCGCGCGGAAGGTCTGCGCGCGGTGCCAGGCGGCGGCGGCCTCCACCGCCTCCACGAGCGCGAGGAGCAGCGTCAGCACCACCGCGGCACCGCCGCCCCGGGCAGCGCGGGGGGCCCGCTCCAACGCCCGGGTCGAGGCGCGCCATCCGGCACGCGCGCGGCCCTCAAGGGAGCGGGCGCCGGGGGCGCGGGCGGCCTGCTCGAAGGCGTCGGCCGCTGCCTGGACGCGGTCGCGGACGAGTGCCGGGGAGTGTGCGGCGGCGACGGCCAGGAGGTCGCCGAGGGCGGCGACGTCGCCCGCTCCTTCGTCCTGTCCGGCGCGGCCCAGGAGGGCGGACGCTTCGCGGATCCGGTGCTCGGCCAGCGCCCAGTCGGCCTCAGTGACGTGCGGGGTGAAGCGCTCGCGGACGCGGGGCAGGGACAGGTCGTAGGCGAGCGTCGATCCGGCGAACCAGACGGGTCGGGTGCCGCCGTCGGCGCGGTCCCCGGGCAGCGCGACCGCGTACCCCACGAGGGCGCCGCCGTCGTCTCGGCGTTCGCGCACGCGCAGCCCAGCGTCGCGGAGCCGGTCGAGGAAGTCGGTGTCGCCGTGAGCGAGGGCGGCCGCGGTGCGGACGGTGCGCTGCAGGGACTCCCGGGCGGTCTCCACCAGGCCGCGGCGGGCGGCTTTCTCGGCCTCGCCGGTGACCGGACGGCGGCGCGCGGTCCGGTCCAGCGGCGACATCGGGGTGAGGCCCCAGCGGGCTTCGAAGACGCGGGCGGCGGCGTGCATGTTGAGGATGTCACCGCGCAGACGGGGGTGCCGGCCGTCCTGGCGGGCGAGGGTCGCCAGGATGTGGATGTGGTCGTCCGCGTGCCGTACCGCGATCCACCGGCAGGCCTGCTCGTCGCCGTGCTCCGCGATGCCCGCGGCGTGCACCATCGCGGCGGCCACCTCCGCCCACTCCGTGTCCGACAGCAGCCGGTCGGCGGGCGCGTTGCGGACCGAGATGTGCCACACGTGTTCTTCCGGCTTCGATCCGCGCAGCGCTTCGACGGGGGCGTCCAGGAGGAGCGCCAGGTCGGCGAGCGTCATGCGGTCCGGGGTGCGGGCGGGACACGGCAGGTCCGGGTCCCAGCCCGCGACGAGGTGGGGGTCGACGTGCTCGTCGCGCTCGCCCGGACCGAAGAGGTAGTCCAGGAGGTCGATCGTCGTCGAACCCGTCTCCGCCTTCTTCGGCATCACGACCGTGGGCGCCTCTCCCGCATCACCGCGACCGTCGCCGCGTCGAGGCGGGCCACCGCTTTCAGCGTCTCCTCGACCACGGTCGCGGCCGACTCCGGAAGGCCGGCCCCGGACACGCTGGTGGCGGTCAGCAGGCGGAGCTCGGCGACGGTCTCCCGCAGGTGCACCCGGGCCTGGACCAGCTCCCTCAGCACGTCCCCAGCATCCCGGGAGACGGGCACCAGCACGTGCTGCGCGACCGCCATCACCTGGCGCCCCGCCCAGGCCGCCGACGCCATCCCCTCGCGTTCCGCGGCGGTGCGCACGACGGCCAGCTCGGTGTCGCTGAACGACACGTAGAAGCGCTTCTTCCGTGGTTCACCGGCCTGGCGTTCACGACGCCGCCCACCCGCATTTCCCTCCGCGCCGACTGCCACCCAGGGCCCCTCACAATTCCGTGGCAGCCGATACCGGCTTTCCGGCGTCCTGGGGGCTTACTGCCCCCATTACGTACTAACTGGCTGCCAATTTCTAATGCCTGAAAAATGGTTGCAGGACCGTGCGCCCGCGAGCCGGGAAACCAGGCGCGCCGACACCGGACACCACCCCCACCAACGACCCCGCACCCCACCCCGACACCACCACCGCCACACCACACCACCACACACCCACGCCGCCCAGCCCACACCACCACACACCCCACCCAACCACCCCACCCCCGGTACACGCCCAGCCACAAAG
>NZ_JBEXOV010000170.1:0-9183 GCF_040611715.1 Streptomyces sp. NPDC006544
AACCCACCCCCCCCCCGCGGTTATTTGGGGTCCCGGGCCGGCCGGGGCGCTGGTGCCCCTCTCGGGGGGGGGGGGCCGGGCCGGCCCCGCCCCCCCCCGGGGGGCCGGCCGGCGCCGCGGTGGTCAGCCCGGCCAGGTGCCCGTCAGGCGTCGTACGGCCACGGCGCCGCCTCGGTCGACCGAGGCCTTGACCACGGCGAAGATCGCGCCCTGGAGGGCTGCGGCGAGCAGGATCTGCTGCCAGGTGCGGTCCTCGTCCGTGGCGTCGGGGGCGTCGCCTTCCCCTTCGACGACCTTCCACGCCTGCTTGAACGCGGCGCCCGCGATCAGGCCGCTGACGGCGCCCAGAGCCAGCCCGACGGGCTTGTAGGCGATCTTGGACGCTTTCATCGGCGCCGTCCCCGGCTGCGGCGCACCAGGAGGAACACCATCAGTACGGCGCCGGCGGCGAGGAGGGGGGTGCGGTTGGCACGCGCGGCCGTCGCCGCTTGGCCTGCCTTCTCCATCAGGGGGTCGGGAGCCTTGTCCGCGACCAGCTGCGCGGCCTGCCCTGCCGTCGTACGGATCTGGTCCGCGACCTGGGCGGCCTTCGCGGCCGCCTCCTCCTTGACGGCGGCCGTCTTCTCCTTGGCCTGGGCCGTGATGTCGGCCTTGGCCGCCAGGGCCTCCACCGTCTGTCCGAGTTCGTCGCGCGTGCGCTCGACCTTCGCGCGCAGCTCCTCCGGGGAGGAGGCGTCGGGGGCGGGGGTGCCGATGCTGGTTCGGGCGTCGTCGTTCATCGGTGTGCCTTCTCCTTGGTCTCGGTCGCTTCTGCCGGATCGCGATGTGTGCCGTCGCACGCGCGACTACCCCGCAACCGCCTCCGTATCCGCCCGAAGTCGTTGCTCTCCCGAAGGACGGCGCGCGTCCGCCGTCCTCGGACTACAGCCATCCGTTGCGGCGGAAGGCCCGGTACAGGCCGCCCGATGCCGCGGCCATGAGTCCGACGGCGAGCGGGTAGCCGTAGGTCCAGCCGAGTTCCGGCATGTGCTCGAAGTTCATTCCGTAGACGCCGGCGACCATGGTGGGGATCGCGAAGATCGCCGCCCACGCCGAGATGCGCCGCATGTCGTCGTTCTGCCAGGTACCCACCCGGGCCTGCTGCGCGTCGAGGACCGAGTTCAGCAGCTCGTCCAGGGTCCGCACCTCGATGTCCGTGCGGTGCAGGTGGTCGGCCACGTCGCGGACGTACGGCGCGCTGTGCGCCTGGTGCTCCTCCCCACCGGGGCCGCCCAGGAGACCTTGCACCACCGGGACGAGCGGCTGCACCGCGTCGCGGAACTCCCTCACCTCTCGCTTCAGCGAGTAGATCGCCTGCGTGTGGTCGACGCGGGAGGTGGAGAAGACCTGGTCCTCCAGCCGGTTGAGGGCGGCGCGCACCCGGCCCGCGGCGTCGCTGTAGGCGTCGACGGCGACGTCCAGCACGGCGTGCAGGACCGCCCAGGGACCGAAGCGCAGCATGTCCGGGGCGGCGTCGAGCCGGCGGGCGGCCTCGGCGCACGGGTCGACCACCCCGTGGCGCACGGTGAGTACATAGTGGGTCCCGACGAAGAGCATCATCTCGCCGGTCTCCACCGCCGCTTCGTCCTCCACGTACCAGAGCGTCTTCAGCGCGACGGCCAGGACATCGCCGAACCGTTCCCGCTTCGGCCGCTGTCGCGCGTGCACGGCGTCCTCGACGGCCAACGGGTGCAGTCCCAGCTCCTCGGCGAGCTGGACCAGCTCGTCCTCGGACGGATCTGCGAGCCTCACCCAGGCGAACTCGCCGTCCCGCAGACCGCGGAGCCGCTTGAGGGCGAGCCGGCAGGCTTCGTCCGGCAGTTCGCACTCCACGAGTTCCGAGCGGCCCGCCTGGTCGTATATGACGCATTCCATCTCCCGCGCATGCGCCGAAAGCCGGACTTTATGCGCGCCCGCGGCCCCCTTTCGGGCTCCTCCCTGCCCCTGGTGTCTCCGGTACGCCTGCCGGAAGGCGATTTCGGGCCCGCCCCGTGGAGCGACGAGGACGGGGTAGAGGGGGTCACATGAACACGGCGAAGGAACTGGCGTCCGAGACCGGGGTACGCGAAATGATCGGGTGGCTGGTGCACGCCATCGAGGCGGCCGGCGCGCTGATCATATTCGTGGGCGCGGTGTGGGCGTTCGCGCGCTTCGCCACGACCGGCCTGCGCAGGAGTTCGCTCATCGGCGAGTTCAACAAGATCCGTCTGAGTCTGGGGCGCTTCCTCGTCCTCGGGCTGGAGTTCCAGCTCGCGGGCGACGTCCTGCGCACGGCCGTCGCCCCCAGCTTCAGGGAGATCGGACAGCTGGCGGCCATCGCCGCCATCCGCACCGTCCTCAACTTCTTCCTCACCCGGGAGATCGCGCAGGAACGCGCGGAGATCGAACACGACCGCCAGGAGCCCGCGCCGCGCGCCGCGATCTCCTGAGGCGGCCGGCCCCCGCCGGCGTCAGCCGGGCACGGTTCAGGTGCGGGGCAACCGGGTGGCGGTCTCGAGGTAGAAGGCGTCGATGCTCTGGACGGCGCGCTCGAACTCCTCCAGGTTGACGGGCTTGGTCACGTACGCGTTGGCGTGGCTGCTGTAGGCCCCGGTGACGTCGTCGGGGGCGGCCGAGGTGGTCAGGACCACGACGGGAATGGTCTGGAACTCGTCGTCCGCCTTCAGGATCTTCAGGAGGTCCCGGCCGTTCATGCGGGGCATGTTGAGATCGAGCACGATCAGGTCGGGACGCACGCTTTCGGGGTTGCGCAGGTGTTCCAGGGCGGCGACTCCGTCGGTGACCTGGACCAGGTTGCGGGCCCCGCGGTCGGAGAGCGCCTCTTCGATGAGCATGGCATCGGCCATGTCGTCCTCGACGAGCAGGACGTCGAAGGCGCGGGCGGGGGTGGTCATCATCGGATGCTCCGTGGGTACTTCGTCGGTGTGGGTGAAGAGCCCCGGCCAGCGGCGCCGGGCGCCCTGGCGGGTCATGCCGCAGGCGGCGCCGATCTGCGGATAGCCGGCGCCCGCCCGCGCCGCCGCCACGGCCGCTTCCTGTTGGAGGCGTGCGGTCGCCCGCTGCAGCTGGTCCAGCAGATGCAGGAGGGTCAGGGCCTGTGCGGGGCCCGCGTCCGGCGGAGGTGGGGCTTCGACCAGGAGTTGGAGGGCAAGATGCCGTGCAAGGGACCCGACCGCCGCGTCCGCGACGGCGGCCGTTTCCGGCGGGGTGGTCCGCAGTACGAAGTTCTTGCCAGGCATACCGGGAACCTTAGGCCCTGATCCAACCCCACGACAACAAGAGTTGTCGGACACCCTCTACAGTGGCCGATGCCCGCGTATGTTGCATGCGGCGATCACAGCGGAGGGGTAGACCGTATGAGCCCGGACACGAGACCTCGTGCGCGGCAGTTTCCCACCTGGACGACCCGACGCTGGCTGCGGGTCGGGGCGGCCGTGTCACTGACGGTCCTCACCGTCCTCGGGCTGACGGGAGCGTGGGTCCTGGGCCGTACGGCATCCCTCAGCGACGACCTCGTGGACGTGAAGTCCCCCGCACTGAGCACGTCGTTCCGCCTGGAGTCGGCGCTGCTCAACCAGGAGACCGGTGTCCGCGGCTACGGGCTCACCGGAAGTTCCGACTTCCTCACGCCCTACCGGCAGGGGCTCGAGGACCAGGCGGCCCACACCGCGACGCTCGCGGAGCTGCTCCACGACGACGCGGCCGGCCTGAGGGACCTGGCGGCCGTGCAGGACGCCATCGAGACCTGGCAGGAGAGGATCGCCCGCCCGATCGCCGCCGCGCCCGCCGGAACGCCCTCGGTGCTGACCACCGAGCGCGCCGCCGAGGGCAAGCAGACCTTCGACGCCGTCCGCGGCGCCCTGAGCAGCCAGCAGGAGCAGCTGCGTGCGGACCGGGCCCGGGCGGTGGAGGACCTCGGGGCCACGATGGGGCTGCGCAACGGGGTCTTCATCGCGATCGCGCTCGTGATCGTCGCCCTCACGGTGCTGGCCTTCGAGGCCCTGCGCCGCGGCATCACCGAGCCCCTGGACCAGCTCGGGGCGGATGCCCGCATCATCGCCGGCGGTGATTTCGATCACCCCATCGTCCCCACCGGCCCCGCTGACCTGCGGCGCCTCAGCGGCGAGATCGACTTCATGCGGCGACGCCTCGTACGGGAGCTGGCGTTCACCGAGGAGGCCCGCCTGCGCCTCGACACACAGGCGGCGGACCTCCAGCGTTCGAACGCCGAGCTCGAGCAGTTCGCGTACGTGGCCTCCCACGACCTCCAGGAGCCCCTGCGCAAGGTCTCCAGTTTCACCCAGCTCCTCCAGCGCCGTTACGGCGGCCAGCTGGACGCCCGCGCCGACCAGTACATCGACTACGCGGTGGACGGCGCCAACCGCATGCAGGTCCTCATCAACGACCTCCTCGACTTCTCCCGCGTGGGCCGCGTCCACGCCGAGCTCCGGAACCTCGATCTCGGTCCCGTGCTGGACCGGACCCTGTCCGCCCTCAGCGTGAGCATCGAGGAGACGGGGGCGGTGGTCACCCACGACCCGTTGCCGACCCTGGCCGCCGATCCGACACAGATGGGCATGCTGTGGCAGAACCTGATCGGCAACGCGATCAAGTTCCACCGCCCCGGTGAGACCCCTCGGGTGCACGTGACGGCGGTCCCCGAGGGGGAGCTGTGGCGGTTCACCGTCACCGACAACGGGATCGGCATCGCACCGGAGTACGCCGAGAAGGTGTTCGTCATCTTCCAGCGGCTCCATACCAAGGACGCCTACGACGGCAGCGGCATCGGACTGGCGATGTGCAAGAAGATCGTCGAATTCCACGGCGGCACCATCGGGGTCGACCCCGGGTTCCGCAACGGGGCCCGCATCACGTTCACCCTGTCCACCGAGCCTCCCAGGGCCGCGGACCCATCCGACCTGCCGCAGGCGACCCGCGCCGACGTGGAGCCGGCGCCGTGACCGCGCGCGCGACCACCTCCGCCTCCGCTTCCGCCTCGGCTTCCCTGCAGGCGCCGGCCCCTGTCTCCGCCGTCGCGGCCGCGGCCGCGGTGGACGTCTCCGGCGGATCCGCGTCGGCCCCGCTCTACCGCATCCTCCTCATCGAGGACGACGAGGCGGACGCCGTACTCGTCGAGGAACTGCTCCACGACACGGGGCTGCGGTTCGAGCTGACCACGAGGACGACCCTCGCGGGCGCCCGCACCGAGCTCGCCACCCGCGCGATCGACTGCATCCTGCTGGACCTGCACCTGCCCGACGTCTCCGGCACCGAGGCGATCGCCGCCATCAGGGAGCCGGCCCCGCACGCCGCCGTGATCGTCCTCACCGGCCTGTCCGAGAGACAGGCCGGGGCCGAGGCGATGACCGCCGGCGCCCAGGACTACCTCGTCAAGGGCAAGGTCGAAGCGGACCTCCTGCACCGCACGATCCGCTACGCCGTCTACCGGAGCCGCACCGAACGCGCGGGCGCCGAAGCCCAGAAGGCCCGTCTGCGCGCCGAGGAGAACGCCCGTCTGGAACGGGGACTGCTCCCCCAGCCCCTCCTCGACACCTCCACCGTCACAGTGACCAGCCGCTACCTGCCGGGTGCCGAAATGGCCCTGCTGGGCGGTGATTTCCTCGACGTGGTGGAGAGCGACGACGGACTGCTGCACGCCGTCGTCGGCGATGTCAGCGGACACGGCCCCGACGCCGCCGCCCTCGGCGTCTGCCTGCGCATCGCCTGGCGCTCGCTCATCCTCGCCGGACACCGCGGCCCCCACCTGCTGCACCTGATGGAACGCATCCTGATCGCCGAACGCGGCCCCCAGCCCCTGTTCGCCACCTGCACGCTCCTCACCCTCGACCAGAAGGCCGCCACCGCCACCCTCCACCTCGCCGGCCACCACGAACCCCTCCTCACCACCGCCGAGGGGACCCAGGAGCTCGTCGCCTCGCACGGCATGGCCCTGGGCATAGCCCCGAAGCTCGGTACCTGGCCCGCCACGGTGATCTCGCTGCCCGCCACCGGAGCACTGACCCTCTACACCGACGGACTGACCGAAGGACACGACGGTGCCAACACCGCGCGCCTCGGCGTCGAGGGACTCCTCGCGCTGATCCACGACCTGCCGCCGACCGACCCGGCCACCCACGTCGACCTCCTCATCGCGGAGACCCAGGCACGGAACGCCGGCCGTCACACCGACGACCTCGCCGTCCTGCGCCTCGACTGGAACCACGCCTGACCCGCACACCGCCCACGTGAGCCGTGCCGCGCCGGCCCCCGCCCGTCGTCACCGGCGCGGCAGAGCGTTCACGGTGTGGGCCGCCCTCCGGTCCCTGGGCCGATCGGGTGTGGCCGACCTCGTCGAGCGGCTGTGCCGCCACGCCTCCGCGTCCGCCGCCGGCATCGCCCGGACCGACGGCGCGACGGTCCTCAACGACGTGGGGTTCACCCAGGTCTGCGCCACGTTCGGCACCGACGAACGTACGGAACGGGTCCTCACGCGGCTGCTCGCCGACGGCACGGCGTGGATCAGCGGCTCCACGTGGCACGGCCGGCGCGTCATGCGCATCTCCGTGAGCAACTGGTCGACGACCGACGACGACCTGGCCCGCACGCTCGACGCGATCCGGCGCGACTCTGACGGCCCCTGAGCGCCGCTACTCGGGCCGTGTGGCGATCTGGATCAGGTTGCCGCAGGTGTCGTCGAAGACGGCGGTCGTGACGGGGCCCATGTCCAGGGGCGTCTGGACGAAGCGGACGCCGAGGGCGCGCAGGCGCTCGTACTCCGCTCTGACGTCCTGGACGGCGAACTGGGCGAGCGGGATGCCGTCCCTGACGAGCGCGTCGCGGTAGGGCTTGACGGCCGGGTGGCCGGCGGGCTCCAGGAGCAGCTCGGTGCCGCCGGGCTCCTCGGGGGAGACGACGGTCAGCCACCGGTCCTTCTCGCCCACCGGGACGTCGTACTTCTTCACGAAGCCGAGGATCTCGGTGTAGAAGTGCAAGGCCTTGACCTGGTCGTCGACGAAGACGCTGGTCAGGTGGATCTTCATGGGGTGCTCTTCTCCGGTTCGGACGTGCTGGTGTCTCGTCCCGCGCCGCGGCCGTCAGGGTGCGGGACGGACGGACCTGGTCGTGTCGTGCCCGTCGCCGGGCGGGTTCCCGGCCGACGCGCGGGCGGTGACCAGGCCCGATTCGTAGGCCGCGATGACCGCCTGGGCGCGATCGCGCACGGCGAGCTTGTCGAAGATGCTGGTGATGTAGTTCTTGACCGTCGAGAGGCTGATGTCCAGGGCGCCGGAGATCGCGGTGTTGTCGAGGCCGGTGGCCATCAGGCGCCACACCTCGACCTCGCGGGGGGTGAGCTCGCCCCGGCCGGTGGCGGTCGGCGGTGGACCGGCGGGGACCCGCACGTACGCGGAGATCAGCCGGGTGAGCAGGCGCGGGGCGACGACGGCCTCGCCGGCGTGTACGGTACGGATCGCCGCGCTCAGCTCCTCGGGGGAGCTGTCCTTGGGGAGGAAGCCGTAGGCTCCGGCGCGCAGGGCGCCCACGACGTACTCGTCGAGGTCGAACGTACTGAGGGCCAGGACCCGGCAGTCGGGCACGGTGACGGCCAGTTCCGCGGTGGCGCCGACCCCGTCCAGGACGGGCATGCGGATGTCCATCACCGCCACGTCCGGGCGCAGTTCGCGGGCGAGGGTGACGGCGTGCGCGCCGTTCTCGGCCTCTCCCACCACCTCGAGGGACGGGTCCGGGGAGAGGATCAGCGACAGGCCGCGGCGGACCAGCGGCTGGTCGTCCACGATCAGCACCCTGATCCTCGGCCGTGTCGGCCCGGGCCCGGTCATCGGTGTGCTCCCTCGTGCTGGACGACCGCCTCGGCCGCTTCCTCCGCGGTCAGCGGCAGGTCGGCCACCACGGCGAACCCGCCGTCGGACTGCGGGCCGGTGGTGAGAGTACCTCCGTGCAGGGCGACGCGCTCGCGCATCCCGACGAGGCCGTAACCGCCCGAGCCCACGGCCAGCGCGCCCTCCTGCGGGGGTGTGCCTCCGCCGTCGTCCCGCACCTCGACGGTGATCCGCTCCGGGTGGTACGTCAGTCGTACGGACGCGCGGGCGGGCCCCGCGTATTTGCGGGCGTTGGTGAGGGCCTCCTGGGCGATCCTGAACACGGTGAGGCCGACGGTGGGCGGCAGCGGGCGCTCGGGCCCGCGGACGCTGAGTTCGGTCGGCAGTCCGGCGAGGCGGGACTCGGCCACCAGGCGCTCGAGGTCGTCGGCGCCTGGCTGGGGCAGCGCCGGCCCGTCTTCCGGTTCGTCGCCGGCCCGCAGCACGTCGAGGAGCTGGCGCATCTCGCGCAGCGCGAGCCGGCCGGAGGCCTCCAGGGTGACCAGGGCGTCCTGGACCACGTCCGGCCGGTCGATGTTGGCCCGGGCTCCGCCGGCCATCAGCTGCATGGTGGTGATGTGGTGGGCCACGATGTCGTGCAGCTCCCTCGCGATGCGACGGCGTTCCTCGGCCACCGCACGGTCGGCGAGGAGCCCGCGGTTGGCCGCCACCTCCCGCTGCCACCGGTTGACCGCCATGGCGCCGCCCACGACGATCAGGGTGGACAACGGGGGCCCCATGGCCTCCTGCAAGGTCGGCGTCCGGCCGATGCACTGGCCCAGCAGCATCAGGGACACCGTGGCGAGGGCGGCGACCGCCGTCACCCGGCCGGGGCGCGCCCGGGCGACCGAGTACAGGGAGACCACCAGGACGGCACCGAAGTGGCTCGGCAGCGGTACGGTCACGGCCGCCGTCACGTCGAGTGCCAGGACGGCGGCGAACGCCGCCACCGGGTGGCTGCGCCGGGCGAGCAGCGGTACGGCCGCCAGCGCGACGAGGAGGAACCCGGCCACGCTCACGTCGTGCTGCCCGGCCGGGTCGTTGAAGAGCGCGTAGCTGAGCAGGTTCATGGCGCAGGCCCCGCCGGTCACCAGGGCGTCGTTACGGGTCCACGGCGGCTCGGCACGGTCCGTGTCCGGCGACTCCCGGCCATCGCCGGGCCCGGTGCGTCGGTCCGCTGGAACCCCGAACGCGACCTCTTCGAAGTCGACTTCACCCAACTCGACGCCGGCGGAGAAGCCGAAGCCCTCGGCCGCACCTACACCCG
>NZ_JBEXOV010000171.1:0-9117 GCF_040611715.1 Streptomyces sp. NPDC006544
CAGCAAAGTGCCTGGTGAGCCGGCCAGCAGCCGACGAGCCCCAGTCATGGTCACACTGCACTACCGATGGCACGACCATTAATGCAACGGCATTGTCATGCCTTCGACAGAGGGGACACAGTCATACCGGGCCCGGAGGCCAGCGGCCCCGTTGCAGGACCGCGAAAAACATAACGGGGGGCGGGCACCTCGGCCAGACGCTCCAGCAGTCCGGGCACCTCCTCGGGGGTGAGCTGTGGGTAATCGCGGAACTGGTCAAGGGCAGGCGGTATCGGCGATGATGCGTCGGCAGGCACGGTCTTCCAGGCAGGTCACGGGGCGTCGAGAACTCCATGATCTCGGAAGACCGTGCCTGTCCGCCTCCAGGGCCCACGGGTTGACAGATCGTCACGAACCCGACGACCTTCTACTCCGCCGAAGCCCCGGCGGCGGGCTTTCTCGGAGCCGTCATCATCTACAACCCGGTCACCTAGGACGTCCGATTTTGACCGACAGCTCTCCCGAAAGGAGTGGTGAGCCGGCATGCACAAGATCCGATGCGAGATCGACACCGAGTACCGCGACCCCGAGGCACTGGCCGATCTCGCCTGGCGCTGGCTCACGGAGTGCCCGGACCGCCTGGAGCACGAGACCTTCCAGGCGCTCCTCGACTCCACCGGACAGGTGCAGGAGTCGCTCAGCAAAGCGGTGCCGTGCGGTCCGCCCGGAACGCTCTGGGGCTTCCTCAGCGTGCACAGCCTCAGCCAGGGCGGCCGGATCACCAACCGCGCCCGGGTGCTGACCCGCAAGAACCTGCCGATGCTGCGCAAGTGGCTGGCCCTGGACGTGCAGCTGGTCGAGACCGCGCTCTACCGGCTGGACGACGAGGGCATGCCCGGTGAGCAGCTCCTGCGGGTGGGCGTCGCGCGCGAGGACGGCTCCGAGGACTGGGTCAGGCTCAGCGTGCACACGCCCGAAGACCACTTCGGGCCGGCCGCCCAGGCGCGCTGGACGGACCTGCTGCGGGACTTCTCGCAGGAGGTGGACCCGTGCTACGCCCAGATCGGCTACGGCCTCACGCTGGGCCGCACCGAGCACGAGGAGCGGGTCGGCCCGCCGCAGCCCAAGCGGACGCTGCCGGAGTCACGGCGGCTGCTGCGCGGGTACGAGTGGCTGATGGTGATCCCGCGCGAGATCGCCCAGCAGCTCGGCGGCGGCGACGGGATCGCCGCGGCCGGTGACTTCCACCGCGTCGAGACCCTGCGCGATGGCGCGGTACTGCTCCAGGTCACACCGGAGTTCGACGGCTTCACGGGCGAGGCGATCGAGCGGACGTGGCGGCTGCTGCGCCCCGCACTGAGGCCCGGGATGCCCAGGCGCTACCGGGACTCCGACCAGACCAGCCCGCCGAGCCGGATCTGGTACGCCGACATCGTCTGACCCCGCACGGCCGGGGATCACGGGGCGTAGGACTCCATGCTCTGGAAGCCCGTGCCTGCTTCATACCCGGACCGACCCGCCCACCGCGGACCGTGACCAAGTGGACGACTCGTCACTTTGCCGAGGCCCTGCGTCTGCGGGTCTGCGGCAAGGGTGCTCCTTTGGGGCTGGCCCTGCCGATCCTGAAAACGGGTCGGCACGCGGTCTGGCAGAAATCCGAGGAATTGGTAAGTGCCCGCCGAGTGGCACTGTCAGGTGCTGTGCGGACAACACCAATGCTCACGAGAATCCCCGGTTTCGCTAACCGGGGGTTTGCCGCTATATTTCCGCGCCGCCGCCTGGATCTGCCGTTGCCCGTGACGAGCGGCGAGCGGTGCCATCAAGGGCGTCGGAGCGGGTGCCGCAGCCCGGGCGGGTCGATCCCATGGGCAGGCGTCGGCGTGTGCCGACCGCTTACGCCGCCACCGTGGATCTGCTCACAGCGAGGGTGGTCCTGGACGACTGTCGACGGTCGTTGCGTAGGCTGGCGTCGTCGTCGCGGTGGGGGACCGAGGGAGCCGGCCGGCCCCTCCGAACCCGCCTGGCGGTGCGTCGGAGAAGTCGGACGATCGGTCGGCATCAGTCCTCGAAAAGATTGGGGAGAGCTGACCGGAGATGCGACTCGTTGTAAGGTAGGGAAACTGCCCTTGACCTGCAAAAACGCAGGCAGGGAGCCTAGATCCAGGGGTACCCCGATGATGCGTACGATGTTCAAGTCCAAGATCCACCGGGCCACGGTCACCCAGGCTGACCTGCACTATGTCGGGTCCGTGACCGTCGACGCCGATCTGCTCGACGCGGCGGACCTGTTGCCCGGCGAGCTGGTGCACATCGTCGACATCACCAACGGCGCACGGCTGGAGACGTACGTCATCGAGGGGGAGCGGGGGTCGGGGGTCATCGGGATCAACGGGGCCGCCGCGCACCTCGTACACCCCGGGGACCTCGTCATCCTCATCAGTTACGCGCAGGTCGAGGACGCCGAGGCGCGGGTGCTGAAGCCGCGCGTCGTGCACGTGGACGCGGACAACCGCATCATCGAACTGGGCGCGGACCCGTCCGCCCCGGTTCCGGGAACGGATCAGAAGCGCAGCCCCCACGCGGTGGCTGTCTGAGGGGAGCCGGACACCATGGCGCAGGCCGAGTCGTTCCAGTGCGTGGACGACCGCACCTCCGGCAGGCTGCTGCCCGTCGAGGGCGGCGTGGTGGTCGGTTTCCTCGCCCAGGCGCCCGTGGCGCCGGCCGAGGTCGTCGCGGCCGCCACGGCGCAGCTCGACGCGGACTCCGACCTGTGGTGAGTGCCCGGCCGGCCGGAACGCGACCTCGCTGAGGCGCCGCCGCGGCCCGCCGATCCGGAACGGCGCCCCCGCGGGGGCGCCGTTCCTCGTGGTGCGTACGGGACCGGAACGCGGGAAGGTGGAGGGCATGACCCAACCGCCCGTGCCCGACCCCGTGCCGCCCTCGCCGCCGACCCCCGGTCCCGTGCCGCCGTCGCCGACGCCTCCGATGCCCGGTCCCGGACCGTTTCCGGACCCCGTCCCGAGGCCGGCACCGCCCGCGCCCGGTCCGGTCCCCGAACCCGATCCGGTGCCACCGCCCCCGGGCCCCGCACCCGTTCCGATGCCGGAGCCGCTGGGCTGAGCGAGCCCCTGACCCGCCCGGACCAGGCCGCTGGCCGGGCCGCGCCCTGTCGGAACCAGGGCCTGGCCAGGGCCTGGCCAGGCCGTGCGCCCCGCCCGACAGCAGGCCCGGCTCGGGCGTCGTGCCCTGTCCGGGACCGGCCCCGGATCGGTCCCGGACCGGTCCGGGGCCGGAGCCGCGGCCTCAGGCCGTGCGGACCTCCGAGCGGTCGCCGCTCCACAGGGTGTGGTACGAGCCTTCGCGGTCGGTGCGCCGGTAGGTGTGCGCCCCGAAGAAGTCCCGCTGGCCCTGGGTCAGGGCCGCCGGCAGCCGCTCCGAGCGCAGGGCGTCGTAGTAGGCCAGCGAGGCCGCGAAGGCCGGTACCGGGATGCCCTGACGGACCGCTGCCACCAGCACCTCGCGCCAGTCCTCCTGCGCGGCGCCGATCTCCTCGGCGAAGCCGGCGTCCGCCAGCAGGCTCGGCAGCTCCGGCCGGGCGTCGTACGCGGAGCGGATCCGGTCCAGGAACGCGGCCCGGATGATGCAGCCGCCGCGCCACAGGGAAGCCACCGCGCCCGGGTCCACGCCCCAGCCGTACTCCTCGCTGCCGGCCTGGATCTGGTGGAAGCCCTGCGTGTACGAGACGATCTTCGAGGCGTACAGGGCCTGCTCCACCCGCGCGGCGAAGGCGTCCGCCGCCTCGGCGGAGAGCGGCGCCGCCTTCGGGCCGGCCAGCCCCCGGGCGGCCGTACGCAGCTCGCCGTGGCCCGAGACCGCGCGGGCGAACACGGCCTCCGCGATGCCCGACACCGGAACGCCCAGGTCGAGGGCGATCTGCACGGTCCAGCGGCCCGTGCCCTTCTGCTCGGCGGCGTCGGCGACGACGTCCACGTACGGCAGACCGGTCGCGGCGTCCGTGTGCGCGAGCACCTCGGCCGTGATCTCGATCAGGTAGGAGTCCAGGCGGCCCCGGTTCCAGGCGCGGAAGGTCTCGGCGATCTTCGCGGGGGAGTAGCCCGCGACCTCGCGCAGCAGGTGGTAGGCCTCGGCGATGAGCTGCATGTCGGCGTACTCGATGCCGTTGTGCACCATCTTGACGAAGTGGCCGGCGCCGTCGGGGCCCACGTGAGAGGTGCAGGGCGTGCCGTCCGCCGCCTTCGCGGAGATCTTCTCCAGCAGCGGGCCGAGAGAGGCGTAGGACTCCTCGGAGCCGCCGGGCATGATGCTCGGGCCGAGCAGCGCGCCCTCCTCGCCCCCCGAGATGCCGACGCCCACGAAGTGCAGGCCCCGCTCGCGCAGTTCCTTCTCCCGGCGGCGGGTGTCCTCGAAGTGGGCGTTCCCGCCGTCGATGATGACGTCGCCCGGCTCCAGCAGCGGGGCGAACTCGCGGATCACGGCGTCGGTGGCCTCGCCGGCCTTCACCATGATGATCAGACGGCGCGGGCGCTCCAACGCGTCGACGAATTCCTTGGCGGACCCGGCGGCCACGAAGCTGCCCTCGTGGCCGAACTCCTCCACCAGTGCCGTGGTCTTGGCCGCGGTGCGGTTGTGGACGGCCACCGTGAACCCGTTGCGCGCGAAGTTCCGGGCGAGGTTGCTGCCCATGACCGCGAGTCCGGTGACGCCGATCTGGGCCGTGCTGCTGCTCATTGCGTGCGCTCCTGAGTGCGTCGACAGTGCATTCGATGTGCGGAGGAATGCCGGAACACCGACGCTACATCGGTGGAGATCCGGATCGCCGTACCGCTTTCGGCGGGAAATCAACTTCCCTTCCCCCGGGTCTTGTTGTGTGCCTTGTCATGCTCCGGTCGCGCCGTTAGGTTGCGAGGCTCCTGATGTCTTCGATGGGGGCTCCCATGGGTGTACGGGGCCGGCACCGCCGGTATCAGCCGAGCAGCATCAACCGGGCCTCGCTCGTCGTCACCGCGGGCGGTGCCGGTATCGCGCTCCCGTTCATCGGTGCCGGGGTCGCGAACGCCGCCTCCGTGGACACCTGGAACAAGGTCGCCAGCTGCGAGTCCACCAACAACTGGCACATCAACACCGGCAACGGCTACTTCGGCGGGCTCCAGTTCAGCCAGAGCACCTGGCGCGCCTTCGGCGGCACCGCGTACGCCGCCCGCGCGGACCTCGCGACCCGGGAGCAGCAGATCGCGGTCGCGGAGAAGGTGCTGAAGGGGCAGGGCCCGCAGGCCTGGCCCGCCTGCGGGAAACGGGCCGGACTCAGCCGCAGCGGCCCGGCGCCGGCCCCCGCTGCGCAGCCCAAGGCGCCCGTCGCCCCGCTGCGGCAGGCCCAGCAGGCCCAGCAGCCTCACCAGGCCCAGGGGCAGCCGCAGGGGAACGGAGCGGTCGCGGCGAAGAGCACCACGCCCCACCCGGCCGGGACGTCCGTCCTGCCCGACCCGTACGTGGTCGCGCCCGGGGACTCGCTCTCGCTGATCGCCACCGAACAGCACGTCCAGGGCGGCTGGCAGGCGCTGTACGAGACCAACCGGGCCACCGTGGGCGGCAATCCGGACCTCATATTCCCCGGTCAGCGCCTCGCCTTGCGCATCACGGCGGCGCCGCCGGCCCCCCGTCCCGAGAAGCCGCCGCGCACGGCCGAACCGGTCAAGCCCGTGGAGCCGGCGGCGCAGCAGCCGCAGGAGAAGCCCGCGGAGAAGCCGGCCGAAAAACCAGCCGAAAAACCGGCGGAGAAGCCGGCCGAGAAACCGGCCGAGAAGCCCGTGCTGCAACCCGCCACCACCCGGCAGGACGCGCCCTCCGGCTACTCCGCGCCCGTGGACGCGGGCCTCGGCACGGCCTACCACGTCGCCGGTTCCTCCTGGTCCAGCGGCTACCACACGGGTGTCGACTTCCCGGTGGCCACGGGGACCTCGATCAAGGCCGTGGGCCCCGGCGCGGTCGTCTCAGCCGGCTGGGCCGGTGCGTACGGCTACCAGGTCGTCATCCGGCACCCCGACGGGCGGTACTCCCAGTACGCGCACCTGTCGGCGCTCGGAGTCAAGGCCGGTCAGCAGGTCTCCGGAGGGCAGCGCATCGGCCGCTCCGGATCCACCGGCAACACGACCGGACCGCACCTGCACTTCGAGATGCGTACGGGCCCCGGCTACGGGAGCGACATCGACCCGCTGAAGTACCTGCGCGGCCACGGGGTCGACATCTGACCCCACCCGTTGCGGCGACCCCGGTGATCCGGCCTCCGGCGACCCCGCTGCTCCTGACCCCGAGAGCCCTGACCCCGAAGGCCCTGACGCGACCGTCGGCCCGCCCGGGCGGCGGGAGCCGTCCGGGCTCGGCGGGCCCGAAGCAGCCGGGGAGTCCGCGATGCGGGAGTCCGAGATCCGGGAGTCCGAGATCCGGGAGTCTGCGGCCATCCCTCCGGCGCCGGCCCGCGCCGCGGCCGCCCGCTCCGGCCGCGGCAGCAAGGTGAGCAGGACCAGCCCGGTCCCGGCCAGGGCCGCGCTCACCGCCGCGGCGGCGGCGCCGGCCGCCCCGTAGCGGAAGCCCTCGTCGAACATCGTGATGCCGACCGCCGCCGCGATCACCGGGTTGGTCACCGTCACGGTGGCCAGCGGCGCGGTCAGCCCGGCGCCGTGATAGGCGGCCTGCGACAGCAGCAGCCCGGCGCCCGCGAGCGCGGCCACCGAGGCGAGTTCCGGCCACAGCGAGACCAGCGCGTCCGGGGCGAACCGCTCGGCCACCCACTTCGTGAACACCGAGGCCATGCCGAAGGCCGTGCCGGCCGCCGCCGCCAGCAGCACGCTGCGCGCGGTGGGCCGCCGCCGCATCCGCCGCGCCATCAGGAAGAGCAGGGCGACCCCGCCGCCGGTAGCGGTCAGCAGCATGCCCTCTCCGTAGCCCGAAAGGACCCGCTCCGCCCCCTCGTCCCCGCCCGTCAGGGCCAGCAGCCCGGCCAGGCCGACGGACGCCAGCAGGGCACCGCGCCAGGCGGCGGCGCCCGCCCGGCGGCGTACGAACACGGCCGCCATCGGCAGGGCGAAGACGATGGTCAGGGCGCCGAGGGGCTGCACGAGACTCAGCGGCCCGTAGGCGAGCGCCACCACGTGGAGCAGCGCCCCGAGGCCGTTCAGCGCGATGGCGGCGTACCAGCCGCCCCGGCGCACGGGGGCGTACGGCCGCCCCGTCGACGCGGACGCGACCCGTTCCTGGACGATCGCCCCGCCCGCGTACGCCACCGCGGACACCAGGCAGAGCAGGACCGAAAGGGCTAGGGCACTCATAGAATCCACAATGCCCGAGACGGGAAGGCTATTCCTCCACCTGAAGGCGGGCACGAGTAAGGCTTGAGGCGTACTCCGTTCGCAGTAGACGCGAACAGGTTTGGCTTCCGCCGGGAGGGGTCCGTACACTGGCCCTTTTGGGGACTTCCGCAGCATGCGGACGCGGACGACTGATCAAGGAACGGCAGCGGGCATGACGGTGACCGAAGACAGCCAGGACTACGGGCACGCCTACGGACCGGGCGTCGACCCCGACCGGCTCGCCCTCTGCCTCAGTGTGCTCGACGAGCTGGACAAGCTCGATGTCGACCACCCGGACGCGATCACCGTACGCCGCGCCACCGCCGGCCTCTACCGCACGGTCAAGCAGCGCCGCCGCCAGGACCGCCGCGCCGCCAAGACCGCCAACGACAAGGCCGTCACCGAGGCGACCGCGACCGGCTCGGCCGAGCGCATCGACGACGAGACCCAGGGCAACGCGCTGACCGCCGCGGCCAATGGCCCGATCGCCGGAATACTCCAGCGTCCGCGCTCCTGCTACGTCTGCAAGACCCGCTACGTCGAGGTCGACGCGTTCTACCACCAGCTCTGCCAGGACTGCGCCGCCTTCAACCACGCGCGCCGCGACGCCCGCACCGACTTGACCGGCCGCCGCGCCCTGCTCACCGGCGGCCGCGCCAAGATCGGCATGTACATCGCGCTGCGGCTGCTGCGCGACGGCGCGCACACCACCGTCACCACCCGCTTCCCCGGCGACGCGATCCGCCGTTTCAAGGCGATGCCCGATAGCTCCGAGTGGCTGCACCGCCTCAAGATCGTCGGGATCGACCTGCGCGACCCGGCCCAGGTCGTCGCGCTGGCGGACTCCGTGGCCGCCGAGGGCCCGCTCGACATCCTGATCAACAACGCCGCGCAGACCGTGCGCCGCTCCCCGGGCGCCTACAGCGAGCTCGTCGCCGCCGAGAACGCCCCCCTCCCCGCGGGCGAGCTGCCCAGCTCCGAGATCATCGGCACCTTCGGCAGCGGCACCGTGGACCGCGTGGCCGCGCTGCCCACCGGCAAGGGCGAGAAGCTCAGCGCCCAGGACGTCACCGAGCTCGCCCTGGTCTCCGGCTCCGCGTCCCTGGAGCGGATCGCGGCCGGCACCGCGATCGACGCGGGCGGCCTGGTCCCGGACCTGCACGACACCAACAGCTGGATCCAGACGGTGTCCGAGGTCGACCCGATCGAGCTCCTCGAAGTGCAGCTCTGCAACTCCACCGCGCCGTTCATCCTCATCAGCAAGCTGCGCCCGGCGATGGCCGCGGCCGAGGCCGGCCGTCGCTACGTCGTCAACGTCTCCGCCATGGAGGGCGTCTTCAGCCGTGGCTACAAGGGCGCCGGCCACCCGCACACCAACATGGCGAAGGCCGCGCTCAACATGCTGACGCGCACCAGCGCCCAGGAGATGTTCCAGAAGGACCAGATCCTGATGACCGCCGTCGACACGGGCTGGATCACCGACGAGCGCCCGCACCCGGACAAGATCCGCCTGGCCGAGGAGGGCTTCCACGCCCCGCTCGACCTGGTCGACGGTGCGGCCCGGGTCTACGACCCGATCGTCCGAGGCGAGCTCGGTGAGGACCTGTACGGCGTCTTCCTCAAGGACTACGCGCCCGCCAACTGGTAGGCCGCCCGGCCCCCTCCGCCCGTCGTACCGCGCGCCCCCGCCCCCTCTGACCGTGTCGGAGGGGGCGGGGGCGCGCCGCGTTACCCCGTTCGGTCGTACGCTCCCGCCGCGACCAGTTCCAGCACC
>NZ_JBEXOV010000172.1:0-9041 GCF_040611715.1 Streptomyces sp. NPDC006544
CGCGCCTCAAACGCCGGCGGGGCTGGGAGGGGGCGGCGCCTCGAGCGTCGGCGGGGCTGGGAGGGGGCGCTTCGAGCGTCGGCGGGGCTGGGGGGGGGAAATGTAGCCTCGCCGGCGTTTGAGGCGGCGGGGTCCGGGGCGGAGCCCCGGGGGGTCGGGCAGGGCCCTGCCTCGAGGGTTCTCAGGGGCCGGCCCTGGATCACACACCCGCCGGCCAGGCGACTGGCACGTTTTGCCATCTGACGTGCCCGTGGCCTGTTTCGGACATGCCGTGTTCACGCTGCGTTGTTCGCAGGCCAACAGTCTCAAGGCATGAAGAAGGCACTGCTCGCCGCGACCGTCGTCGCCTCCACGCTCACCCTCGCCGCCGTCGTGGCCCCCGCCGCCTCCGCCGCGGTGTCGGCTTCCGCCGACTCCGGCTGGGACCTCCACCGGGGCGGCCGCCACGGCCACCGCTCCTCCGTCCCGTTCACCGAGGCCACCGTCACCGCCGGCGCCGACGGCGCGTTCACGCTGAAGTGGAGCGCCAAGGGGACGGGGCGCGTCGAGATCAAGGCGAACGGCAAGGTCGTCGCCAAGGGCGGTGCGCAGGGCCAGGCCGTCGTCACGGGGCTGCCCGCCGCCGACCGGCAGTGGTTCGACTTCGAGCCCGAGCGCGGCGAGGGCCTGCGCCTGGCCGACCGGCTGGTCGCGCTGGAGGGCACCGCCAACTTCCGTGACGCCGGCGGCTACCGCACCACCACCGGCCAGTGGGTCAAGATGGGCGAGATCTACCGCTCCGACGCCCTCGACAAGCTGACCGCCAACGACCTCGCCAAGCTCCAGCGCCTGCGCGTCAAGACGGTCTTCGACCTCCGGATGGAGAGCGAGCGGACCAAGGACGCCGACAAGGTTCCGGCGGGCGCGAAGTACGTCGTCGCGGACGTGTTCGCGGGCTCGCCCTCCTTCCAGGCCATGCCGACCTCCCCCGAGGCCGCCGTCAAGGCCATGGCCGACGCGGAGAGGTCCATGGTCAGCGGGGACGGCGGCAAGAAGGCCTACACCCGGGTCTTCGAGGGCATCGAGCGCGACCGCGATCGCGCCGTCCTCTTCCACTGCACCGCGGGCAAGGACCGTACGGGCTGGGCGAACGCCTCGCTGCTGACGGCCCTCGGCGTGCCGGAGGAGACCGTGATGGCCGACTACCTGGCCAGCAACGACTACCGCAAGGCCGCGAACGACGCGATCCTCTCGCACCTCCCGGCCGCCCAGGCCGCCGTCTACAAGCCGATGCTCGACGTCCGCCCGGAGTACCTCAACGCGGGCTACGACGAGGTCAAGGCCACGTACGGCACCTTCGACCGCTACCTGAAGGAAGGCCTCGGCATCGACTCCCGCGAGCTGCGCGAGCTGAAGGACGACCTCCTCGTCGGCTGACCGGAGCGCGGGTCGGCCAAGAGGCCCGGGCGGGCGTGATCCCCGCCCGGGCCCCCTCGCGTACCCATGCCCATGCCCGTGCCCGTGCCCGTGCCCGTCAGTCCAGGACCGGGAGCAGTTCCGGCAGGTGGCCGTCCGAGGCGCGGGCCGCGGCCCGGCGTTCCTCGGGGACCTCGCCGTAGAGGGTCGTACGGGCCTTCGCCGGGCGGCCCGCCGCCTCCGCCACCGCGATCAGGTCCCGGACGGACTTGTACGAGCCGTAACTCGAGCCCGCCATCCGCGAGATGGTCTCCTCCATGAGGGTGCCCCCCAGGTCGTTCGCCCCCGAGCGGAGCATCTCGGCGGCGCCCTCCGAGCCCAGCTTCACCCAGCTGGTCTGGATGTTGGTGATGTGCGGGTGGAGCAGGATCCGCGCCATCGCCGTCACCGCCCGGTTGTCGCGCACCGTGGGGCCCGGCCGGGCGATGCCCGCCAGATACACCGGTGCGTTGGTGTGGATGAAGGGGAGCGTCACGAACTCCGTGAAGCCGAGGACCCCCTTGGCCCGTGCGGACTCCTGCATGCGGGCCAGCGTGCGGAAGTGCCCGAGCCAGTGCCGGGGCTGGTCGACGTGCCCGTACATCATCGTGGAGGAGGAGCGGATGCCGAGCTCGTGGGCGGTGGAGACCACGTCGATCCAGTCCGCCGTGGGCAGCTTCCCCTTCGTGAGGACCCAGCGGACCTCGTCGTCCAGGATCTCCGCCGCCGTGCCCGGGATGGAGTCCAGGCCGGCTTCCTTGGCCGCCGTCAGCCAGTCGCGCACCGACATGCCGGTGCGGGTCGCGCCGTTGACGACCTCCATGGGGGAGAAGGCGTGCACGTGCATGCCGGGCACCCGGGCCTTCACCGCCCGCGCGATGTCGAAGTAGGCCGTCCCGGGCAGGTCCGGGTGGATGCCGCCCTGCATGCACACCTCGACCGCGCCCACGTCCCAGGCCTGGGCGGCCCGGTCGGCGACCTGGTCGAGGGAGAGCGTGTACGCGTCGGCGTCCGTGCGGCGCTGCGCGAAGGCGCAGAAGCGGCAGCCGGTGTAGCAGACGTTGGTGAAGTTGATGTTGCGGGTCACGATGTACGTGACCTCGTCGCCCACCACCGACTTGCGCAGGTCGTCCGCGATCCGGCAGAGCGCGTCCAGCGCGGGGCCGTCCGCGTGCAGCAGCGCGAGGGCTTGGTCGTCGGTGAGCCGGGTCGGGTCGTCCGCGGCCTGCGCGAGCGCCGCCCGTACGTCCGTGTCGATGCGCTCGGGCAGCATGCCGGGGGCCGCCGCCTCGCGCAGGGCCTCCCAGTCGCCGTAGACGTGGTCGAAGTCCTCGCGGCGGTCGCCGGTACGGCCCCGCGTGTCGATCGTGGCGTGCAGATCGGTACGGCCGTACGCCGTGAAGCCCTCGTCCGGTTCCTGCCACGGCCGGCCCTCGACGGTCGCGGACTCGTCCGCGAGGCCCGTCCCCTCGTCGGCCAGCGCCCGTACGTGCGGCAGCAGCCGGGGATCCAGCCAGGGCTCGCCGCGCCGCAGGAACTCCGGGTAGATCGTCAGGCGTTCGCGCAGCTCGAAGCCGGCGGCGGCGGTGCACTCGGCCAGCTCGTCGATGTGCGGCCACGGGCGCTCGGGGTTGACGTGGTCGGGGGTGAGCGGGGAGACCCCGCCCCAGTCGTCGATGCCGGCGCCGATGAGCAGCCCGTACTCGGCGTCGGCGAGGTTCGGCGGGGCCTGGATGCGCGCGGACGGACCGAGGATGAGGCGGGCCACCGCGATGGCCGCCGCCAGCTCCTCCAACTCGGCGTCGGGCATCGCGCGCATGGCCGTGTCCGGCTTGGCGCGGAAGTTCTGGACGATGAACTCCTGGATGCCGTGGTAACTGCGCTGGATCCGGCGGAGCTCGAAGAAGGCGTCCGCGCGCTCCTCGTACGTCTCCCCGATGCCGATCAGCACCCCGGTGGTGAAGGGGACGTTGGAGCGGCCCGCGTCCTCCAGGGCGCGCAGCCGCACGGCCGGGTCCTTGTCGGGGGAGCCGTGGTGCGGGCCGCCGGGCTCGGACCACAGGCGGGTGGCCGTCGTCTCCAGCATCATGCCCATCGACGGCGCGACGGGCTTGAGGCGCTGGAGCTCGGACCAGGTCATGACGCCGGGGTTGAGGTGGGGGAGGAGACCGGTCTCCTCCAGCACCCGGATGGCCATGGCGCGGACGTAGGCGAGGGTGTCGTCGTAGCCGTGCGCGTCGAGCCACTCGCGGGCCTCGGGCCAGCGGTCCTCGGGCCGGTCGCCGAGCGTGAACAGGGCTTCCTTGCAGCCGAGCGCCGCGCCCTGGCGGGCGATGTCGAGCACCTCGTCCGGAGAGAGGTACATCCCGTGGCCGGCCCGGCGGAGCTTGCCGGGGACGGTGACGAAGGTGCAGTAGTGGCACTTGTCGCGGCACAGCCGGGTGAGGGGGATGAAGACCTTGCGCGAGTACGTGATGACGCCGGGCCGGCCGGCGGCTTCGAGTCCGGAGTCCCGTACGCGGGCGGCGGAGGCGGCGAGGTCCCTCAGGGCCTCGCCGCGCGCCCGCAGGAGTACGGCCGCCTCGGTCGCGTCGAGCGCGACGCCGTCGCGGGCGCGGCGGAGCGCGCGGCGCATCGAGTTCTCGGTCGGAGCGTCACTCGGAGTGGTCATGGCCCGAGCATACGATCCGCTCGAGCGGGGACGGGCGGCCTCATCGCATCAGCTCACCGGCGTTGACCAGCAGGGACTGGCCGGTTATCGCCCGCGCCCGGTCGGAGGCGAGGAAGACGGCGGCGTCGGCGACGTCCCCGTCGGTGGCCAGGTCGGGCAGTGCCATGCGGTCGGTGAGCCGGGCGTGGACCTCGGCTTCGGGGACGCCTTCGGTGTGCGCGGTGAAGGTGACGAACGCCTGGACCGGCGGTCCCCACATCCAGCCGGGGAGCACGGTGTTCACGCGGATGCGGTGGGGGCCGAGCTCACGGGCCATGGAGTACATGGCGGAGGTCAGGGCGCCCTTGGAGGCGGCGTACGCGGCCTGCTGCACCTCGTTGGGGGAGGCGATGGCGGACTGGGTGCCGATGATGACGACGGAGCCGCCGGTCCGCTTGAGGGCGGGCAGGCAGGCGCGGGTCATCCGCAGCGTGCCCAGCAGGTTCACGTCGAGGATCTGCTGCCAGGTGCCGAAGTCGGCGTCCTCGAGGCCGCCGAAGTAGGAGTCCCAGGCGGCGACGTGGACGACGGCGTCGACGCCGCCGAAACGTTCGACGGCCAGGGCCGCGAGGGCCTCGCACTGGCGCTCGTCGGAGATGTCGGTCGGCAGGTACGCGGTGTGCGCGCCGTCGGCGTCGATCTCGGCGGCGGACTTGGCGAGGTTGGCCTCGGTGCGCGCGCCGAGCACGGCGTTGCCGCCGTCGCGGACGACGGTGGCGGCGACCTGGTGGCCGAGTCCGGCTCCTACGCCGGAGACGATGACGGTCTTCCCTTGCAGCAGCGGCATGGGGCGGGCTCCTGGGTGACGAGGCGTGGGCCTTCATCTGACGGGGCGTCAGGCTACGGCGCGGGGCGCGGGGAGGGAAGGGGCGCGGTCGCGCGCGCGGTGCCGTGCCGTGTCTTCCCCCGTGCGTGCGCCTGCGCCTGTGCCTGTGGCCCCTGTGCCTGCGCCTGTGGCCGTGCCCGTGGTGCCCGTGCCCGTGTCGTCCGCTACGCGCCCGCCAGGCGGCGCAGGCCCTCCTCGATCTCCTCCGCCGTGTGCGTCGTGAACGACAGGCGCAGTGCGCGGGGGTCCGGGGTGCCTGCGAAGAAGGGGGCTCCGGGGACGAAGGCGACGCCCCGGGCGGCCGCCTCGCGGAACAGGGCGGTCGCGTCGTGGCCCTCGGGGAGGCGGGCCCAGACGAACATGCCCCCCTCCGGCCGGTTCCACGTGGAGCCCGCCGGGAGCGCCGCGCCGAGCCCCGCCAGGAGTGCGTCCCGGCGGATCCGGTAGGCGTCGCGGACCCGGGCCACGTGGGCGTCCAGGTCCACCGTCCGCAGGTACTCCGCCGTCGCCAGCTGGTCCACCGTCGAGGTGTGCAGGTCCGCCGCCTGCTTCGCGAGCACCGCCGCGCGCAGCAGCGCCGCCGGCGCGCGCAGCCAGCCCAGGCGGAGCCCCGGGGCCATGACCTTCGAGAAGCTGCCGAGCAGCGCCGTACGGTCCTCCGCGCCCGGGTGGGCGGCGAGCCAGGGGAGGGCGCGGCCCTCGTAGCGCAGGTCCCCGTACGGATCGTCCTCCAGGAGCCACAGTCCGAGGCGGGCCGCGATCTCCGCGACGGCCGCCCGGCGGGCGGCGGGCAGGGTGCGGCCGGTCGGGTTCTGGAAGGTGGGGACGGTGTAGAGCAGCTTGGGGCGTTCGCGCGCGACGATCTCCTCCAGCGCGTCCGGGAGGATGCCCTCCTCGTCGCACGGCACGGGTATCAGCCGGGCGCCGGCCAGCGCGAACCCCTGGAGCGCGGCCAGGTAGGTGGGGTCCTCGACCAGGACCGCGTCGCCCGGCCCGATCAGCGCGGTCGTGATCAGGGCGAGCCCCTGCTGGGAGCCGGTGGTGATCAGGACGTCGTCCGCGCAGGTGGGCAGTCCGCGCCCGTGGAGCCGCGCCGCCACCGCCTCGCGCAGCTCGGGGGCGCCCTCGGTCGTGGAGTACTGGAGCGCGCGGCGGGCGGACCGCGCGAAGGCGGCGTCGTACGCGGCGCGCAGCCCCTCGGTGTCGAAGAGTTCGGGGGCGGGCAGGCCGCCGGCGAAGGAGATCGTGCCGGGCCGGGAGGTGACGGCGAGGATCTCGCGGATCGCGGAGGGCTTCGTCGTGCGGACGCGGTCCGCGAGGGCGGGCGTCGGGGCGATCGCGAGGGCGGGTGCCGGGGCGGCCGCCGCGGCGGGCGCGAGGGTGGGGGAGGGCGGGGCGGCGGGCACGGGAGCTCCTTCGCAGGGGGTGCGCGGGTCGGCGCGCGGGTCGGGCGCGCGGGCGGGGTGCGCGCATCGTAGCCGCCAGGAATGTGTATCCGCCATCTATGTTTCGGATGGTGAACTCCCTTACCGAGGCTCCCCATCTGACGTGCTATCAGCTAGACCGGTCCCCATGACAGCAGACGAGCGCACCACCCGCGTCGACGACTACGCCGAGCTCGCCTCGGTCGGCCCCTACGGAGTCCGCCCCGGCCACGCGCTGATCACCATGGTCGAACCCCACCCGGGGCACGAGTTCGCGTACAACCGCTGGTACGAGGACGACCACTACTACGCCGGGGCCATGGCCATGCCGTGGATGTACGCCGGCCGCCGCTGGGTCGCCACCCGCGAGCTCCAGGAGCTGCGCTACCCGGAGAAGTCGGCCGTCGCCCAGCCCGTCACGGCCGGGTGCTACCTCTCCACGTACTGGGTCACCGAGGGACGCTACGACGAGCACATGAAGTGGACCGTCGGCATCAACAAGCGCCTCAACCGAGACGGCCGCGTCTATCAGGACCGCACGCACGTCTTCACGGCGTTCCAGGACCACGAGGCCACCGTCTACCGCGACGGCGCCGCGGGCCCCCGCGACTTCCACGCCCTCGACCACCCCTACGGCGGGCTCGTGGTCCAGGTCGTCGACGCCGACGGGCCCGGGCAGCGGGCCGAACTGCTGGAGCGGCTGCGTTCGAGGGCGCTGCCCGAGCGGCTGGCCGGATCCCCGGCCGCCATGGTCACGGTCTTCCGGCCGACGCCGCTGCCGGGCGACCGGATGACGTACGTGAAGCAGGTGGAGGGGGTCGACACCCGGCTGACCCTGCTGTGGTTCCTGGAAGCCGATCCGCGCTCCTGCTGGGACCGCTTCCAGGGGCTCGACGCGGAGGTCGCGCAGACGGGGCTGGGGCGGGTGGAGCTGGTGGCGCCGTTCATCCCGACGGTGCCGGGGACCGACCGGTACGTCGACCAGCTGAGGTAGCCCGGCAGGCGCGTCCGGGGCGCGCACGGGGGCGGGCGGCGACATGGCCGAGCCCCCTCGGCCAGGACGGCGGGCCAGTCGAGAGGGCTCCAGACAGTGGTGCGGTGGTGCTGGTGGCGCAGTTCTTGCGTCGGCCGGCTGGAATGTTCGCCTCGATGTTCAGCCGAGGCGCCCCAGCCGGCCCTCGGTCACATCGGCGACGAACGAGGTCCAGGAGCCGGGCGCGAAGGTGAGGGACGGACCGTCCTGCACCTTCGAGTCGCGGACCGCGACGGCCTCCACGAGGGGGGACCTGACCTCGACGCAAGCGCCGTTGGCGGAGTAGGAGGACTTGGTCCAGATTTCCGTTGCGCCCTGACGAATAGCCATGTGTCTCTCCGGTTCAGCGAGTGGTTCCGTGTCTCGCCGGCCCTTCCTCCGGCCGACGTGATCGACGCTACCCGCAGCGCCCCGACAGCGAAGGAGACGTTCACCCGACCGAGTGGCATATTCCATTCAGGCCTTTTGTGGCCGGGGAGTGACGGTGTACCGTACCGGCCCTCCGCGGAACGGAGCCCGTTTCCCCCTACTTTCTCTTGCCGGCGAACTCCTCGATGATCTCCGAGATGAACAGCCTGGTCTGGTCCACATTGAGCGCCTGTGCCCGCAGATGCTCGTACATCACGCTGTATTTCTGCACATCATTGGCCTTTTCCAGGTACAGATCGCTCGTCACGCCCTCGATGTAGACGACGGTCGAGTCGGAGGCGTCCGGGAATTCCAAAATGGCGTACTGGCCGTTGACGCCCGGGTGCGCCCCCATGGAGAACGGCATCACCTGCACCGTCACGTGCGGCTGCTCCGACTGCTCTATCAGGTACTCCAGCTGCCGGATCATCAACTGGGCGTCGCCCACGTGCCGCTGCAGGGCGGCCTGGTCGATGACCGCCCACAACCGCAGCGGTCCGAGCTCGGGGTTGTTGTTGTCGGTCTCGGAGAGCCGCTTCTGGCGGTGCATCCGGACCTGGACCCGCTTGTCCACGTCGGCCGGAGCGGTCTCCGGCCACGCGCCGCGGACGAGCGCCTGGGCGTACTCCGGGGTCTGGAGCAGGCCCGGGATCACCAGGGGTTCGTAGGTGCGCAGGCTGGCCGCGTCCGTTTCCAGTCCGATGTAGACGCTGTACGGGATGTCGCCGAAGGCGTGCCACCAGCCCTGCTGGCGGGAGTCCTTGGCCATCTGCATGAGGGAGTCGACGAGTCGCCGGTCCTCGACCTCGTACACGTCGCACAGGTCGCGGACGTCGCGCTGGCTGATGGAGCGACGGCCGTTCTCCAGTCGGCTGATCTTCGACTGGGAGACGAGCAGGCGCTCGGCGACCTGCTCGGCCGTCATGCCCTTGTCCTCGCGGAGCTTGCGCAACTCCATGCCCAGTCGGCGGCGTCGGACGGTGGGATTGACATTGGACGCCACGTGAACGGCACCTCCGCCTTCTTCTGTTGCTGTCTCTCTGCGTGTCTGATGCTGAGCAGACTGCCACCGAAGCATGCGGCCCCGCTGGGGAACGGGCCGGAACGGGCCCCGGAGGGATGCCGGACCGGGACGCACACGCGAACGCGCGGGGTGGCGGGGCCGGTGGGCCGGCCGTAACGCAGGGGGGCAGGGTGGAAAAGGCT
>NZ_JBEXOV010000173.1:0-8846 GCF_040611715.1 Streptomyces sp. NPDC006544
CGGTCTCCAGCTTGATGCCCTCGGCCGCGAGCTGTGCCAGGACGTGCTCGACCACGCTGCGCCGGATGTCGGGGGTCAGGAGCGCGTCGAGGTCGCCGCCGCGCCCGGGGTGTGCTCCACCACCAGGGCGGCCGCGACCAGTTCCACGGCCCGGGTCCCGCCGAGGTAACAGGCCGCGAGCTCCCGTACGTCCAGGGTCAGATCCGGCGCCCGGCCGGCGGCGGGCTCGTACGCCGCGCCGCCCGGCCCCGCCTTCAGGCGGAAGAGCCCCGCGTTCGCGGGCAGCCGTGCGTCGGTCAGCTCCAGTACGAGTTCCACGGGCGCGGCCCACGACCGCGCGGTCAGCGCCGCCGCCACGTCGACCAGGCGCAGCCACAGCGCCGGGAACGCGCCGGTGACCCTGACCTGGTCCCGGTCTGCGGCGAAGTGGAGCAGCGGGTCGTCGGCCGGGCGGCCCCAGGCGTGGACCCTGCCCGTGAGGTCGAGGGAGGCCACGCACTCCCACAGTGCGGCGGCGACCGCCGGGGTGTCCGCCTCCAGCTCGTAGACCCGGACCAGGCCCGGGGTGCGGTCGGGACCCGCCGCCGCCCCGGTGGACTCGGGCTTGGTGCGGTAGAGGACGTAGCCGGCGACCGGCTCGCCCGGGTCCCCCAGAGCGATGATCCGGGGCGGGCTGAGCTCGTCGTCCTCCTCGTCCTCCTCGGTGAGCCACTCCTCGGTCCAGCGCCAGCCGGTACGGGCCGGCCGCCCGGCCCGGGTCGCGCGGGCCGCCTCGTGGTAGGGGCCGACGACGGCGACCGCGTCCTCGGGGTCGACCATCCGCAACGGCCGCCGGTCCGCCTCGATGCGCAGGGCCAGCGGCCTGCTGGAGTCGATCTCGATGGTGGCGCCCTGGGTGGCGCCGCCGTAGCCGAAGCGTCCGTAGATGGCGGACTCGGAGGCCCACAGGGCGGCGATCGGGCTGCCGGCCGAGGTGGCGCGGCGCATCATCTCGCCCATGAGGGCGGTCAGTACGCCCCGCCGGCGGTGGGTCGGGGCAACGGATACGAAGGTGAGCCCGGGGCAGGGCAGGTCCGCCCCGGGCACCGAGAGCCGGAAGTCGTGCGCGGCCATGAAGCCGACGACCCTTCCCCCGTCGTAGGCCCCGATCCGCACGCAGTGGCGGAGCATCTCGTGGTGCCGTGCGCGCCCCTCCTTCCCGGGGCGGTCGTGGAACACCAGGTAGGCGAGCTCCAGAGCACGGTCGATGTCTGCCTCGGGTACCTCGCGGATGTCCAGCATGATCCGGAGACTAATCGGTCATCGCAGACCAGTCACCCCATAGTGGCCGGATATGCCCGCTCGAGCGCCGGATCAGCGCGCCACCGGGCCGGTCCAGCCGGCCGGGACGTGCGCGAGCCGCACCCGCTGCGGATGGTCGCCGACGGGCACCGACACCCGCTTCGTGCCGGTCGCGAAATCGATGGCCGTGACCTGGTCGGCGCCGCTCTCGGAGATCACGCAGCCGGTGCCGTCGCCGTCGACGGTCGCCCAGTAGGGCTTGGCGGCGGGCACGAGCGGCCCCTCGGCGAGGGTGGCCCGGTCCACGACGGTCGCGTAGTCGTCCATGGTCCCGGCGATGCAGAGCTTGGCCCCGTCCGGGCTCATGGACATGCCGTGGTGGCGGGAGTCGTTGACCCAGGTGGTGCGGTCGGTGCTGGTGGCCGGGTTCTGGGGGAGGGTCTTGATCCGGGTGATCCGGTCGGCGGCCACGTCGTACTCGACGAAGCCGTTGAAGAAGGACACCTGGAAGTAGAGCTTCGACTCGTCCGGGCTGAAGGAGACCGGCCGCACCGCGTCGGACAGGTCGGAGCGCCCGAAGGCGTCGAGGCGCGACCTCATGTCGATCACCCGGACCGTGCGGAAGGTCTGCGTGTCGACGACGGTGATCTTCCGGTCCCCCTTCGTCCAGTCCAGCCAGGGCGCGTCGAGGGCGGAGGTCACGTCACCGATGGAGCTGTTCCAGAGGTAGCGGCCGCCCTGCGTGAAGGTGTTCTCGTGCGGCTTGTCGCCGGTGGTGAAGGAACCGACCTGGCGGCCGCTCGCGATGTCGAGGACGTGCACGGTGTTGGCGGTGGAGGCGGAGACGGCGACGCGGGTGCCGTCCGGGGAGACCGCCATGTGGTCGGCTCGGTAACCGGCCACGGGGAAGCGCCAGTTGATCCGGCCGGTGCGGACGTCGATGGAGACGACGTCGGCGAAGCTGGGGCGGGAGGCGACGACGGCGGAGCCGTCCGGGGTGGTGTACATGTCGTCCACGAACTGGTCGTGGCCCTCGCCCGCCGTGGCCCGGATGCCCAGGAAGAAGCCGAGCTTCACCGGGTTGAGGTAGATCTCCCGGAGCCGCTCCTCCTTGTCGGGGACCATGTCGATCCGGCCCACCTTCGCCAGGTCGCCGGTGGAGGCGAGGACGTCGGCGGTGCCCTCCCAGTTGTTCCCCACGAACAGCACCTCGCGCGGCGCGGAACCGGTCGCGGTCCCGGCGGCGGCCTCGGCCCCGGCGGCGGAGACGGGACCCGCCAGGAGCGCCGCCGAGGCCAGGGCGGCCAGTACGGCCAGCGACGCGGTGGTCGCCGAAGCGGAACGGCGGCGGCGGGTGCGTAAGGAAGCGGCAGACATCAGATCGGCTCCGTAGCGGGGAGAGACTGTTACCGGCCGGTAAGATAGGGGGAACGCCGGAAGGGCGCAACCCCCAGGGGGTCGCGCCCTTTTCCCGTGTGCCGCACGGCCGGCCGGCTCGCCGGGCTCGTCGCGTCCTTCAGGCGACGGAGCCGATCCGGCTGACCAGCGTCGCCGAGGCGTCCGGGTGGATCGGGATGTGCGCGCCGGTCAGGGACGCGCCCGTACCGCCGCGCCGGTTGGCGACGATCTCGGCGGCGATGGACAGCGCGGTCTCCTCCGGCGAGCGGGCGCCGAGGTCCAGACCGATCGGGGAGCGCAGCCGGGCCAGCTCGAGCTCGCTCACGCCGACCTCGCGGAGCCGCTTGTTGCGGTCCTCGTGCGTCCGGCGGGAGCCCATGGCGCCGACGTAGGCGACGGGAAGCCCGAGGGCCAGCTCGAGGAGCGGGACGTCGAACTTGGCGTCGTGCGTGAGCACGCACAGAACGGTCCGGCCGTCGACCGCCCCGGCCGAGGACTGCTCCTCCAGATAGCGGTGCGGCCATTCGACCACGATCTCGTCCGCTTCGGGGAAGCGGTTCTTCGTGGCGAAGACCGGCCGTGCGTCGCACAGCGTCACCCGGTAGCCGAGGAACTTGCCGATCCGCACGAGGGCGGACGCGAAGTCGATGGCACCGAAGACGATCATCCGCGGCGGCGGGACGCTGGACTCGACCAGCACCTTGAGCGGCTCTCCGCAGAGCCGGCCGTCGGCGCCGATCTCCAGCACGCCGGTCCTGCCCGCGTCGAGCAGGGCGCGGGCCTCCTCCGCGACGGCCCGGTCCAGCTCGGGGTGGCCGCCGAACCCGCCCTCGTGGCCGCCTTCGCCACGGACGAGCACGGCGCGTCCCATCAGCTCGGCGGGGCCGTCGGTGATCCGCGCGAACGCCGCCGCCTCCCCCCGGGCCGCGGCGGCGAGCGCGGCCGCGAACACCTCCCGTGCGGGAGAGCCCACGGGGACCGGGGTGATCAGGATGTCGATGATTCCGCCGCAGGTCAGACCCACCGCGAAGGCGTCGTCGTCGCTGTAGCCGAAGCGTTCCCTGACGGTCTCGCCGTCTTCGAGCGCCTGCCGGCACAGCTCGTAGACCGCGCCCTCGACGCATCCGCCGGAAACCGAGCCGATGGCCGTTCCCCCGCCGTCCACCGCGAGGGCCGCACCGGGCTGGCGGGGTGCGCTGCCGCCGACCGCCACGACCGTGGCGACGGCGAAGTCGCGCCCCTGCTCGACCCACCGGTTCAGTTCCTCGGCGATGTCCAGCATGGGGGGCCTCCTCGGAGGGGTTCGGTTTCCAGTATCGGATGCGTGGAGGTTTCGAGCAGGGGCCGGGCCCGGTCGGACCGGGCCCGGCCGCTCTCGCTGTTACTTGACCCCGAGCCACGACTCGATGGGGTGGAGCGCGAAGTAGACCACGAAGATCACGGTCAGCACCCACATGAAGGCACCGATCTCGCGGTACTTGCCCTGCGCGACCTTGATGGCCACGTAGGAGATCACACCGGCGGCGACGCCGGCCGTGATCGAGTAGGTGAACGGCATGATCACCACGGTCAGGAAGACCGGGATGGCCGTCGCGCTGTCGGCCCAGTCCACGTGGCGGGCGTTCTGCATCATCATCGCGCCGATGACGACCAGGGCCGCGGAGGCGACCTCACCCGGGACGATCTGCGTGATCGGGGTGAAGAAGAGGCAGGCGGCGAAGAGCAGCCCGCTGACGACGGAGGCGAGACCGGTACGGGCTCCCTCGCCGACGCCCGTGGCGGACTCGACGAAGACCGTCTGGCCGGAGCCACCCGCGATGCCACCGATGGCGCCACCGGCACCGTCGATGAACAGCGCCTTGGACAGGCCCGGCATGCGGCCCTTGTCGTCGGCGAGCTTGGCCTCGGTGCCGACGCCGATGATGGTGGCCATCGCGTCGAAGAAGCCGGCGAGCACGAGGGTGAAGACGATCATGCCGACCGTCATGACACCGACGTCGCCCCAGCCACCGAACTCGACCTTGCCGAAGAGCGAGAAGTCGGGCATCGAGATCGCGGAGCCCGAGAGCTCCGGAGCGCCGTTCTTCCAGGCCTTCGGGTCGATGTCCACGACGGCGTTGAGGAGGGCGGCGAGGACCGTTCCGCCGACGATGCCGATCAGGATCGCGCCGGGGACCTTGCGGGCCTGCAGCATGAAGATCGCGAGCAGGGTCACGCAGAAGAGGAAGACGGGCCAGCCGGCGAGCTCACCGGCCGCACCGAGCGTCACCGGAGGGGCGAACTCCCCGCCGTTGCCCACGAAGCCGGCCTTCACGAGGCCGATCAGGGCGACGAACAGGCCGATGCCCATGGTGATGGCGTGCTTGAGCGCGAGGGGGATCGCGTTCATGATCATCTCGCGGAGGCCGGTGACGACCAGGAGACAGATTACGACGCCGTACATCACGCACATGCCCATGGCCTGCGGCCAGGTCATCTGCGGCGCCACCTGCGAGGACAGCACACCGGACACGGACAGGCCGGCGGCCAGCGCGAGCGGGACCTTGCCGACGAAGCCCATGAGGAGCGTGGTCAGGGCGGCCGCGAACGCGGTGGCGGTGATCAGGGCCTTCTGGCTCATGACGTCTCCGGCGACGTCCTTGCCGGAAAGGATCAGGGGGTTGAGCAGCAGGATGTACGCCATGGCCATGAAGGTCGTGAGACCTCCACGGACTTCGTTCCCGACGTTGGATCCACGCTGCGTTATGTGGAAGTACCGATCGAGCCAAGACCGTCCGGCGGGGGGACGAGAGCCGTCGCCGGCCTCTTCCGCACTGGTCCTGGGCTCCACAGACGACTGGGTCATGGTGCCTAACTCCCAAGGTTCAAAGGGGCACCCGCATAAAGACTGGAGACACGGGATTTGGGAAATGCCGTTGGCTGCACGACCCGGGGTGACGGCCCGAGGCGACGCGAAGGTGCACTGCGTGTACTGCGGGTACTGCGGGGGTTCTGCGGTACTGCTGGTACTGCTGGCCTCGCCGGGGGGTGATGGGTTCGGCCGGGGGTGGTTCAGGGGTGTTGCCGGTGAAACTGACCGCGAGCGGTGCGGTGCTGATGACTCCGGACTTCCGTGCTCCGGGCGGTACGACTGGAAGTGTGACGTTCCCGTGTCGCACCGCCCGGAAATCCAAGGGTGGTCCGGGGGCCTCGCGGCCCCCGGACCATGCCGTCCTAGAGGGTGCCGGTGAGCAGTTCCGGACGGATCGGCGTCTTGTTGATCTCCAGACCGGTCGCCGCCCGGATCGCCGCGATGACGGCCGGGGTGGACGAGAGGGTCGGGGCCTCGCCCATGCCGCGCAGGCCGTACGGGGCCTTCGGGTCGGCGAGCTCCAGGACGTCGACCGGGATGGTCGGGGTGTCGAGGATGGTGGGGATCAGGTAGTCCGTGAAGGAGGGGTTGCGCACCTTCGCGGTCTTCGGGTCCACGATGATCTCTTCCATGATCGCGACGCCGAGGCCCTGGGTGGTGCCCCCCTGGATCTGGCCGACCACGGAGAGCATGTTGAGCGCCTTGCCGACGTCCTGGGCGGTCGCCAGCTCGACGACCTTGACCAGACCCAGCTCCGTGTCCACCTCGACCACCGCGCGGTGCGCGGCGAACGTGTACTGGACGTGGCCGTTGCCCTGACCGGTGACCAGGTCGAACGGGACGGTCGGGTGGTGGCGGTACTCGAGCTCGAGGTCGATCGCGTCCTCGCCCTCCAGGATGTCGGCAATGTCCGCGAGGACCTCGCCGCCGTCGGTGACGACCTTGCCGCCCTCGAGCAGCAGCTCGGCCGTGGCCCACGCCGGGTGGTACGAGCCGTTCTTGCGGCGGCCGATCTCCAGCACTGCCTCGCGGACGGCCTCACAGGTGTTCTTCACGGCGCCACCGGTCATGTACGTCTGCCGCGAGGCCGACGTGGAACCGGCGGAGCCGACCTGGGTGTCGGCCGGATGGATGGTCACCTGCGTGACGCCCAGCTCCGTACGGGCGATCTGCGCGTGGACGGTGATGCCGCCCTGGCCGACCTCCGCCATGGCCGTGTGGACCATCGCGACGGCCTCGCCGTTGATGACCTCGAGGCGCACGCGGGCGGTCGAGTAGTCGTCGAAGCCCTCGGAGAAGCCGACGTTCTTGATGCCGACCGCGTAGCCGACGCCGCGGACGACGCCTTCACCGTGGGTGGTGTTGGACAGGCCGCCGGGCAGCGCGCGGACGTCCGCGTTCTCGCCGGCGGTCTCCCACTGGCGCTCGGGCGGCAGCGGGCGGGCCTTGACCCGGCGCAGCAGCTCGGCGACGGGCGCCGGGGCGTCCACGACCTGGCCGGTGGGCATGACCGTGCCCATCTCCATGGCGTTCAGCTGGCGGAACTCGACCGGGTCCATGCCCAGCTTCTGCGCGAGCTTGTCCATCTGGGCCTCGTAGGCGAAGCAGGCCTGGACGGCGCCGAAGCCGCGCATCGCGCCGCAGGGCGGGTTGTTCGTGTAGAGCGCGATCGCCTCGATGTCCACGTCCTCCAGGACGTACGGACCGACCGAGAGGGAGGAGGCGTTGCCCACGACCGCCGGGGAAGCGGACGCGTACGCGCCGCCGTCCAGGACGATCTTGCACTTCATGTGCGTGAGCTTGCCGTCCTTGGTGGCGCCGTGCTCGTAGTAGAGCTTCGCCGGGTGGCGGTGCACGTGGCCGAAGAAGGACTCGAACCGGTTGTAGACGATCTTGACCGGCTTGTTCGTGGCCAGCGCCAGGAGGCACGCGTGGATCTGCATCGAGATGTCCTCGCGGCCGCCGAAGGCACCGCCGACACCCGAGAGCGTCATGCGGACCTTCTCCGGCGGCAGGCCGAGGACCGGGGCGATCTGCCCGAGGTCCGAGTGCAGCCACTGGGTGGCGACGTACAGCTCGACGCCGCCGTCCTCGGAGGGCACGGCCAGGCCGGACTCCGGGCCGAGGAAGGCCTGGTCCTGCATGCCGAAGGTGTACTCGCCCTCGACGATGACGTCGGCGCGCTTGCGGGCCTCTTCCACGTTGCCGCGGATGATCGGCTGGCGGTGCACGATGTTCGGGTGCGGGACGTGGCCGATGTGGTGGTCGTCGCGGTTCTCGTGGATCAGCGGCGCGCCCGGGGCGAGGGCCGAGGCCTCGTCCGTGACGAGCGGCAGCTCACGGTAGTCGATCTTGATCTTGGCGGCCGCGCGGCGGGCGGTCTCCGGGTGGTCGGCGGCCACGAGGGCGACCGGCTCACCGTGGTGACGTACCCGGCCGTTGGCGAGCACCGGGGTGTCCTGGATCTCCAGGCCGTAGTTCTTCATCTCGGCCGGCAGGTCGTCGTACGTCAGCACCGAGTAGACGCCCGGCATCGCCAGGGCCTCGGAGATGTCGATGGAGACGATCTCGGCGTGGGCGACGGTGCTTCGCAGGGTCTGGCCCCACAGCATGTCCTCGTGCCACATGTCCGAGGAGTACGCGAACTCGCCGGTCACCTTGAGGGTGCCGTCCGGGCGCAGCGTGGACTCGCCGATGCCGCCCTTGGTGTGCTTCTGCGTGACGTTGGTCGGCGTACCGGCCGGAACCGTGCGCGTGTTCTGAGCCATGGTCAGACCGCCTCTGCCTGACGGGCGGCCGCGAGGCGGACCGCGTCGAGGATCTTCTCGTAGCCCGTGCAGCGGCAGAGGTTGCCGGACAGGGCCTCGCGGATGTCCTGGTCGGACGGGGAGGCGTTCTCCTCCAGCAGCGCGTCGGCCTGGACCAGGAGGCCCGGGGTGCAGAAACCGCACTGCACGGCGCCGGCGTCGATGAACGCCTGCTGGATGGTGGAGAGCTCGCCGCCCTCGCCGGTCTGCGAGTCGCCGGCCCGCCCGTGGGCCTGCCACTGCTTGGCCGCGTCCAGGGAGACGCCTCCCTTGGAAGCGCAACCGCCGCCGGTGCCGCAGGCACCGCCGTGGCCGTGCTCGTCGCGCTGCTTGGCGAACTCCGCCAGGCCCTCGACGGTCACGACGTCGCGGCCCTCGACCTGTCCGGCCGCGACCAGACAGGAACAGACCGGAACGCCGTCGAGGCGGACGGTGCAGGAACCGCACTCACCCTGCTCGCACGCGTTCTTGGAGCCGGGCAGGCCGAGGCGCTCGCGCAGGACGTACAG
>NZ_JBEXOV010000174.1:0-8629 GCF_040611715.1 Streptomyces sp. NPDC006544
CCGAAGAAGCTGGTCTACGGCAGTGTGTCGAAGATCCGTGCGCAGGTGTCGCACCTGAACGACTTCAAGGCGTCCTTCGACAAGGTCGGCAACGGCCTGAAGGGGATGGGGGAACCGGACGGGCTGAAGGGCAAGGCCGCGGACGCGTTCCGCGAGTCGGTGGCGAAGGAGCCGCCGCGCTGGTTCAAGGCGTCGGAAGCCTTCGGGAAGGCCGCGGACGCGATGGGGCGGTTCGCGGAGACCGTGGAGTGGGCGCAGAACCAGGCCAAGGAGGCCTTGGAGGAGTACAACAAGGCCAAGAAGGTCTCCGAGGATGCCCGCAACGCGCACAACAAGGCGGCCACCACCTACAACGACGCGTTGAAGGCGAAGAAGGATCCGCTGCCGCCGCGTCCGCCGGACCCCTTCGTCGATCCCGGGACGGCGCTGGCGACGGCCGCGCAGGACAAGCTGGATTCGGCGCGCAAGCAGCGCAACGACGTGGCGGAGACGGTGCGGTCGGCGGTGCGGGCGGCGCGGGACGCGGCTCCGCCGAAGCCCTCGTACACCGAGCAGTTCGGTGACGGGATGGATTACCTGGACCTCGCCGAGACGCATCTGGCGGGGGGCGTCCTCAAGGGCACGGCGGGGATCGTGAACTTCGCCCGTGCGCTCAACCCGACGGACCCGTACAACCTGACGCATCCGGCCGAGTACATGACGGCGTTGAACTCGACGGCGGCGGGTCTGGTCACGATGGCCAACGACCCGATGGGCGCGGGCAAGCAGATGCTCGACGAGTTCATGAAGGACCCGTCCGAGGGCCTGGGCAAGATGCTGCCGGAACTCATCGGTTCCAAGGGCCTCGGCTCGCTGAAGAAGGTCGGCTCGGCGGCCTCGCACCTCGACGACCTCAAGGGACCCGGCCGCAAGGCCCTCGAAGGCGACGGCCCGGACGCGCACAAGACCCCGGACGCGGACAAGGCCACGGGTCACACCGACCCGGTCGACCTCGCCACCGGCCGGATGTACCTCCCGCAGACGGACCTCGTCCTGCCCGGCACGCTCCCGCTGGTCTTCACCCGCCGCGCGGAGTCCGGCTACACGGCCGGCCGCTGGTTCGGGCCGTCCTGGGCCTCCACGATCGACCAGCACCTGGAGATCGACGCCGCGGGCGTCGTCCTGGTCGCCGAAGACGGGCTCGTGGTCGCCTACCCGCACCCGGCCCCCGGCATACCGGTGCTTCCCGCCACCGGACCGCCCCGTCCGCTGGAGCGGACCCCGGACGGCGACTGGACGGTGACCGACCCCGCGACCGGGCAGGTCCGCCGCTTCGGCCCGCCGGCCGGGGCCGCGCCCCACGTCCCCCACGGCCACGTCCCCCACGGCTCCGGTGCCGACGGCTCCGGTGTCGACGGCACCGGTGCCGACGGTCGCGGTGCCGGCGGTCGCGAAGACGGCGAGGGGAACGGCATCGCGCCGATCGTCCAGCTGGACGACCGCAACGGCAACCACATCGTCTTCGAGTACGACGCCGCGGGCGTTCCGGTCGGCATGGCCCACTCCGGCGGCTACCACCTCCGCTTCGAGACGGCGGAGGGCCGGATCACCGCCCTCCACCTGACCGGCGGCCCGCGCGTCCTCGCGTACGGCTACACCGAGGGGAACCTCACCGAGGTCGTCAACTCCTCCGGCCTGCCGCTGCGGCTCGCCTACGACGAGCGCCGCCGCATCACCTCCTGGACCGACACCAACGGCAGCCGCTACGACTACGTCTACGACGACCAGGACCGCTGCGTCGCCGAAGGCGGCGAGGCCGGGCACCTCGCCCTCACCCTCACCTACGACGGGCGCGACCCGGCGACCGGCCACCGCGTCACCGCGGTCACCACCGCCGACGGGCACACCCGCCGCTACCTGATCGACGAGCGGTTGCGGGTCGTCGCCGAGATCGACCCGCTCGGCGCCGTCACCCGCTACCAGTACGACAGCGCCGGGCGCGTGATCAGCCGTACCGACGCCCTGGGCGCCACGTCGCTCCAGGAGTACGACGAGGCGGGCCGGATCACCCGCTCGACCCGTCCCGACGGGCGCATCGCGGGCACCGAGTACGACGCACTCGGCCTGCCGGTCCGGGTGGCGAACGCCGACGGCACGGTCGTCCGCCAGGGCTTCGACGCCCGCGGGAACCGCACCTCGCTCACCACCTCGACGGGCGCGGTCACCACCTTCGCCTACGACGAGCGCGGCCACGTCGTCTCGGTGACCAACCCGCTGGGCGCCGTCACCCGCTACACCACCGACGCGGCCGGCCTGCCGGTCACGATCTCGGACCCCCTCGGCGCCACCTCGCGGTTCGAGCGCGACGCCTTCGGGCGCGCGGTGCGCGTGACCGACCCGCTGGGCGGCGTGACCACCATGGAGTGGACCCCGGAGGGCAGACCCGCCCGCCGGGTGGACCCCGACGGGGCCCAGTCGCTGTGGACGTACGACGGCGAGGGCAACTGCACCTCCTTCACCGACCCGGCGGGCGGGGTCACCCGCTTCGAGTACACCCACTTCGATCTGCTCGCCGCCCGGACCGGCCCCGACGGCGTGCGGTACGAGTACACCCACGACGCGTTGCTGCGACTGACGGGCGTGCGCAACCCCCAGGGCCTGACCTGGGAGTACGCGTACGACGCCGCGGGCCGGCTGGTCTCGGAGACGGACTTCGACGGCCTGACGCTGACCTATGCCTACGACCCGACCGGCCACCTGCGCTCGCGGGTGAACGGGCTGGGCGAGGAGATCGCCTACGAGCGGGACGTCCTCGGCCGGATCATCCGCAAGACCTCCCCCACGGGCACGGCGACGTTCGAGTTCGACGTCTTCGACCTGCCCGCCGCCGCGGTCTCCTCCGACGGCACCCGGCTGGTCCGCATCCGCGACCGGCACGGGCGCCTGGTCGAGGAGCAGGTCGACGGCCGTACCGTCCGCTACGCGTACGACGAGCTGAGCCGGCCCGCCGGCATGACCACCCCCACCGGGGCGGAGACCCGCTGGACCTACGACGAGGGCGGCCACTGCACCGAGCTCACCTCCTCGGGCCGGAAACTGACCTTCGAACGGGACGCGGCCGGCCGTGAACTGACGCGGCGCATCGGCGACCACACGCAACTGCACCAGACCTTCGACGCGGTGGGCCGGCTCACGACCCGGCACATCACCGGCTCGGACCGGCGGACCCTGCTGCGCCGCGGCTACAGCTACCGCGCCGACGGCAACCTGCTGGGCATCGACGACGCGGAGACGGGCCCGCGGACCTTCACCCTTGACACGGCCTCCCGGGTCACCGCCGTGGACGCCGCCTCCTGGTCGGAGCGCTACGCCTACGACGAGGCGGGCAACCAGACCTCGGCCGCCTGGCCGGAGCAGCTGGGCACGGAAGCCACCGGAGAGCGCGCCTACACCGGCACGCGGATCAACCGCGCGGGCCGGGTGCGCTACGAGCACGACGCCCAGGGCCGCGTGGTCCTGCGGCAGAAGACCCGGCTCTCCCGGAAGCCGGACACCTGGCACTACACGTGGGACGCGGACGACCGGCTCACCGAGGTGACCACCCCGGACGGGACGCGCTGGCGGTACCGCTACGACGCGCTGGGCCGCCGGGCGGCGAAGCAGCGGCTCGCGCCGTCCGATGTTTCACGTGAAACATCGGCGGGCGCGGCCACGGACGCGGCCGAGGTCGTGGAGGAAACCGTCTTCACGTGGGACGGACCGACCCTCGTCGAGCAGACGACGCGCTCGGCGGGCAACCCGCACGAGGTCACCATCAGCTGGACGCACTCCGGTATGCATCCGCTCACGCAGACGGAGTCCATCCGCAGGGCGCCGGAGGCGGTGCAGCTCTCGAAGGCCCCGCAGGAGGTGATCGACAGCCGGTTCTTCTCCATCGTCACGGACCTGGTCGGCACGCCGACCGAGCTGATCGACGAGCGGGGCGAGGTCGCCTGGCGCACCCGGGCGACGCTCTGGGGCACGACCAGCTGGAACCGCGACGCCTCCGCCTACACCCCGCTGCGCTTCCCGGGCCAGTACCACGACCCGGAGACCGGCCTCCACCACAACTACTTCCGCACCTACGACCCGGAGACGGCCCGCTACCTGACGGGCGACCCGCTGGGCCTCGCCCCGGCCCCCAACCCGGTCGCCTACGTCCCCAACCCGCACGTGTGGGCGGACCCGCTGGGCCTCACCCCGTGCACCAAGCCGGGCGGGGAACAGAAGGCCCTGCCCCCGTCCAAGCGCGGCGACACCGTCCCGCACCTGGAGGGTTCGACGATCGTCGCGCGCTTCGCCAAGCCGGGCGAGGAGTTCAACATGGTGGTCTCACCGGGCCAGAGGGGTCCGGGTGGATTCGGTACGTTCGACGACGTCCCCAACCAGCAGTACGTACGCGACCAGATGGCCGTCCGCACGGACTGGAAGCCGGACGTGTCGCTGCTCCAGCGATACCGCATCTCCGACGGTGACCCGATCCTCGTGCAGGAGAGCATCATCGGACCCCAGGTGGATCCGAAGCTGGGCCGGCTGCCGGGCGGCGGGACCCAAATAGAGATCATGGAGTTCGAAGACCGCGCCCGGCTGATCCCGGTCGGCCCACCGAAGGAGATTCCCAAGTGACAGCAGAGGATACGGACGTCGTGGTCACCTGGGCCGACGGCGACACGACGGTCCGCTGGAGCGGGCCCGCCGGCGCCGTCGAGAAGTCGTACGAGCGTGCGCCGCGGTCCGTCACGGCGTGGCGGGAGTACGACCGGACGCGGGTGCTGGTGGTGGAAGCCCTCGACACCGCGCCCTTCACCCCGTCGGACAACGCGGTGGTCTTCCGGGCCGACGGCTCCGAGTGGCGCCGGCTGACCCCGCCGCGCGACCTGGTGAACGCCCCAAGCGACATGCACGGTTTCGACTACGCCTTCCTGCAGGACGGCAGGCCGCTCCTGATCATGGTCACGCGCAACGCGGGTGATTTCCACGGCCGCATCGACGTGGAGACCGGCGAGATCGTGGACACGAACACCTGGCGATGACCTTGCCCGTCCGGGTGCTGCCGGGCCGTGCGGCGCGGTAGCCTCCCGGCCGGGGAAGGGATGGGATCCGGGTGTCCATCGCCGAGTTGCAGGTGTATGCCGTCGAGGCGGCCGATGTCACGGGCGGCGTGTGCCTGGTGCGGTGCGTCGGCGGGGTGGGGCGCGCCGGGCAGGTCTACGCGGCCGGGGAGCTGCGGCTCGGGCTGCGGCGGATCGAGCGGTACGGGCGCTCGGTGGAATCCTTCGACGCGGGACACACGGCGAAGGTCCACCTCACGGGACCCGTGGTCGCGCTGCTCGCCCGGGGTCAGGTGCTGACGCAGGTACCGCCCGGCGGGCACGCGCTGGCGGAGGTCGAGGCGTGGCTGGCCGCCGGGCCGCCGCTGCTGGAGGAGCCGCACCCGGGCCCGCTGCGGGCCATGGCGACGGTCAGGATGCAGGACGAGAGCCTGCCCGACGGGATGCGGCTGCGGTGGGGCCGGGTGGCGCTGGCCGCGCTCGCGCGGGCCGGCCGGCCGGAGGAGCAGCCGTACGTGCGCAGCTACCTGCTGCGGCGCTTCGGCCCCGGCCCGGACGGCGACCCGGACCGCGATCCCGCCGCCCTCTGCCGGGAGGTGCTGGCCCGGATCGGCATGACCACCGAGGAGGCGGCCGTGCAGGCGCGCGTCTGGCGGGAGCTGCCGCGTCCCGCCATCCAGCGCCTGCGCCGGGCGAAGAACCTGGTCCCCTGCATGGCTCCGGCCCGCCCGCACCTGGCCGCCACGGACCCCTTGGCGCTGGCCGCGGACGCCTGGGCGGCGCTGCGGCCCGGGCTTCCGTGACTACGCGAAGCCGGAACCCCTCCACGGGATGTTGCGCCAGGGCCCGGCGGGGTCCGTGGTCAGCGCGAGGTGCGTGGCCAGCGAGCTGGTGTACCACGCGCCGAACTCCTCCTCGTCGAAGTGCAGGCACCGCGCCAGCGAGTACCCGGCGGAGAACTCCTCCCACGACCGGTACGTCTCCCGCGCCGCCTTCCCGGCGCGCAGCACCGCCCGCTCGGCTTCGTCGAGGGTGCCGTAGCGGGTCGCCAGACCCCAGCGGGCCATCTGCGAGGCGCGGCCGTGGTCCCAGCCCTCGACGGAGCGGACCCAGTCGCCTTCGGCGAGCAGTCCGTCGGCGCGGAAGCGCTGTTCGTAGCGGGCGATCCGGCCGATCAGCCGCTGGACGCCCGCGATCTCGCCCTCGACCTCGGCCGTGGGGCGGGGCTCCGCGACGGTGACCCCGTCGGGGGTGAGCTGCGGTTCGGCGGCCCGCTCGGCGCTGCGGCGCAGGGTGGTGGCGGCGGCGTGCCGCCAGTGCTCGGTGTCGACGGGGCCGGCGAAGTCGGAGGCCAGGACGCGGCGCACGCGCAGCGCGAACTCCCAGACGGGGCTGACGATCTCGGCGGCGAGCATGCGGCGCAGGACGTCGTGCCAGCCCTCGGGGGTGGTGATGCCCCAGGCCTCGCGCAGCCGCTCGCGCTCGCGGACGTAGCCGTTGCCGTGATAGGCGAGGGCGTTCCAGAACTCGCCGTTGGACACGGCGAGATGCGCGCCGACGGCGAGGCCGTGCGCGACGGGCCCGTGCAGCGGTCCGCCGGTGTGCAGGGAGTGCACGGCGCCGGCGGCGAGGCCCCACGCGGGGGCCGCGGCGTCCCAGTGGGCCTGCCAGCGGGCCCGGTCGGCGGGGGTGGCGGTGAGGTACGCCTCGGTGGGTGAGCCGGGGTTCACGGCGAGGTGCGACGGGTCCCGGTGGTCCCAGGCCCGGGCGAACCAGGCGAGGGACTGGCGGGTGTACACGGTGTGCGGGTCGGGGACGGGCAGCATCCCGCGCGTGTAGACGGCGAGGCTGCGGCCGTCGGGGCTGGGGTGGAAGCGGGCGTGCGCGGGCTCGGCGTCCACGCGTGCGCGGGACTGCGGGAGGAACAGTTCGCTGCGGGCGAGGGCGTCGAGGTATCCCGCCCAGTCGCCGCGTGCCTTGGCCTCGTACAGCTCGCGCTCGATGGAGCTCGGCGCCATCCACCCATCCATGCGGGTCAGCCTAACGGCGCCCCCTGTGGGCCGGACCGGCCGAGGCGGGGGCCGGCGGCCGACTGGTCCCGCCCGGGCGCAACTGGCCGAAAACGTACGGTTCGCCCGGGCCCGGAACGCCAGTAGGGTGTCGGGCCCTGAGGGGCTCGTCGCGGCAGAGGGAGCGGCTATGCGGGGCGGTACGGGTTCGGTCGCGGTGGTCGGGGGCAGCATCGCCGGGTGCGCGTTCGCTTCGGCGGCCGCGCGCGCCGGGGCGGGCGAGGTGGTGGTGCTGGAGCGTACGCGCGGGCGGCTCGCGGACCGGGGGGTCGGGCTCTGCGTGCACGACGACCGCGCCGCCGAACTCACCGCGAGCGGAGCGCTGCCCGCCGGGATCCCCGCGCACCCCTTGGCCCGGCGCCGCTGGGTGGTCCGGGACCCGGAGGCGGGAGCGGCCGGGCGGGTGATCTGGGAGCAGCCGTTCCCGTTCCACTCCTACCACTGGGGGCTCCTGTGGCGCGGCCTGCGGGAGGCCACCCCGGACGCGGTGGTCTACCGGCAGGGCGAGACCGTCACGGGGGTGGCGCAGGCGGCCGGCGGGGCCGAGGTGCGGCTGGCCGGCGGGACGGTGGAGCGGTACGACCTCGCGGTCGGCGCCGACGGCTACCGCTCCGTGGTGCGCGAGGCGGTCTGCCCGGGCTCCCGGCCGCACTACGCCGGGTACGTCTGCTGGCGCGGCCACTTCGACGCCAGGCGGCTGGACTCCCTGCCGGGGGGCGCCGCGGACTGGCCCGCCGACGCGGTCAGCACGGTGTGTTTCCCCGGCGGAAGCTGCGTGGTCTACCGGATCCCGGGCGGACCGGACGGCGGACTGCGCGTGAACTGGGTGCTGTACGCCGTGCCGCCGCCCGCGGCGGGGCTGCGGCTGGACGACCCGACGAGTTTTCCGCCGGGCACGGTGAGCGCGGAACTGGCGGCGCACCTCGCGGAGTTGCTGGAACGGGAGTTCCCGCCGTACTGGGGCCGTGTGCTCGGGCTGACGGATCCGGAGCACGTGTACGTCCAGCCCATCTACGACCTGGAGACGACGCGCACCGCTGCGGGCCGCTGCCTGCTCGCCGGGGACGCCGCGTCCGTGGTGCGCCCGCACAACACCAGCGGGGCGGCCAAGGCGCTGCAGGACGCCAGCTCCTTCGAGGCGGCGTGGCGCGGGGCCGGGTCCTGGGAGGAGCTGCTGCGCGGATATCAGGAGGCCCGGGGCGCCGCCGGGCGGGAACTGGTGGCGCTGGCCCGCCGGCTGGGCCGCGCGCAGGTGGAGCGGACCCCGGACTGGGGGGCGATGGGACACGGCGAGGCGCAGGTGTGGTGGCAGGGCCAGCTCGCCGGAGCGGCGGACATCGGGGGCCAGGCCTTGGCCCCGTAGGGGCCCGGAGCGGGTCCCTACGGGCGGAGCGCCCGCCTGACGGTGCATCCGCCCGCCCGGGGACTCCGGCGACCCCGCATGCTTCCCGTCGGCCGCACCACCCGTACGGCCGCTCCGGGTCACTTCGT
>NZ_JBEXOV010000175.1:0-8546 GCF_040611715.1 Streptomyces sp. NPDC006544
GACGGGGTATCAACTTTTTGGCGTTGATTTTTGGCACGCTGTTGAGTTCTCAAGGAACGGACGCTTCCTTCGTACTCACCCTCTCGGGCTTTCCTTCGGGCGCTTCCTTCGTTCTTGCGTTTCCGACTCTATCAGAGCCGGTCTCGCTTTGTTTTCGCCTTCCAGGTCATTCGCTTTCGCGTTTCCCTTTCCGGCGAGTCCGACTCTATCAGTCCTTTTCCGTCTCCCTGACCGCTCTCCGTTCTGCCGAATGGGCATACGAAAAGAAGCCGGAATCAAGATCAGTAGTGAAGAGGAGGATGCCCGTCCATCAGCTGTTCGCGACATGTTCACGCGGAGCTTCCTGGCGGGAGTCACGACAGTACAGCCCGGCCAGTGCCCAGGCAAATCGGTTCAGGCGTATGGTCTAGTCCACTAGGTTGTCATCCGATCAGCCCGGGACCGCCGTCAGCACCCGTCAAAGGGTGCACTTCGGACGGAACCGGGACGTCTCATGACTTACCCTTCTCAAAGTACGCCGTCCAGGACTGGTTGTGACGGCGACACGAAGAAGCCCCACCCCTGGGAGGCCCCCCATGACCAGCGTGACGTCCCCACTCGCCGGGACCGCCATCGGACTCGCGGCAGTACCCGATCCGGTGTTCTCCGGCGCGATGGTGGGACCGGGCACCGCTATTGATCCCGTACGCGAGCCTGCGGAGGCGGTGTCTCCCGTCGACGGTGTCATCGTCTCCCTGCATCCGCACGCGTACGTCGTCGTCGACGGCGAGGGCCACGGTGTGCTCACGCACCTCGGCATCGACACCGTTCAGCTGAACGGCGAGGGCTTCGAGCTGCTCGTCAACAAGGGCGACACCGTGACGCGCGGCCAGGCCGTCATCCGTTGGAACCCCGCTGCGGTCGAGGCCGCCGGCAAGTCCCCCATCTGCCCCGTGGTGGCACTGGAGGCGACCGCCGACTCCCTCACCGGCGTCGTGGAGGCCGGAGCCTTGAAGGCCGGAGACGCCCTCTTCGGCTGGCAGTGACGTATCCGCCTGCTCGGGCGAACTGGACATCCAACGCGGCGGGTGGACCCGCCGCTCAATCGGAGACGGGTGAAATGGAGACAACGCTGCGAGGCGTCGGCGTGAGCCACGGTGTGGCCATCGGCGAGGTTCGCCACATGGGCACGGCGGTTCTCGAGCCGCCGGCGAAGCAGATCACCGCGGACGAGGCGGAGCGCGAGCAGGGGCGCGCCCGTCAGGCCGTGGAAGCTGTGTCGGCCGACCTGATCGCGCGCGGCCAGCTGGCCGGTGGCGAGGCTCAGCACGTGCTCGAGGCCCAGGCGATGATCGCCACGGACCCCGAGCTGATGGCGGACGTCGACCGGCGGATCGCCGTCGGCAGCACCGCCGAGCGCGGCGTGTACGACGCGTTCGCCGCGTACCGCGTGCTGCTCGCGGGTGCCGGCGAGTACATGGCCGGCCGCGTGGCCGACCTGGACGACGTGCGCAACCGCATCGTCGCGCGCCTGCTCGGCGTGCCGATGCCGGGCGTGCCGGACAGTGACGAGCCGTACGTACTGATCGCGCGGGACCTCGCGCCCGCCGACACGGCGCTGCTCGACCCCGCGCTGGTCCTCGGTTTCGTGACCGAGGAAGGCGGCCCCACCAGCCACAGTGCGATCCTCGCCCGGGCGCTGGGCGTGCCGGCCATCGTGGCGCTGCCCGGTGCCGGCGAGATCGCCGAGGGCACCCTCATCGCCATCGACGGCAGCACCGGTGACCTGTTCGTGGACCCGTCCCCGGAGAAGCGGGCCGAGCTGGAGGCCGCGGCCGCCGAGCGCAAGGCCGCTCTGTCCGCGTCGTCCGGTCCGGGCGCGACGTCCGACGGCCACAAGGTGCCGCTGCTGGCCAACATCGGCGGTCCGGGCGACGTGCCCGCGGCCGTCGAGGCGGGGGCCGAGGGTGTGGGCCTGTTCCGCACCGAGTTCCTGTTCCTGGACGACAGCAAGAAGGCTCCGAGCGAGGAGAAGCAGGTCGAGTCGTACCGCAAGGTCCTCGAAGCCTTCCCCGAGGGCCGAGTCGTCGTACGCGTCCTGGACGCCGGCGCCGACAAGCCGCTGGACTTCCTGACCCCGGCCGACGAGCCGAACCCGGCTCTGGGTGTCCGTGGTCTGCGCTCGCTGCTCGACCACCCGGACGTGCTGCGCACGCAGCTCACCGCGCTGGCCAAGGCCGCCGCCGGGCTGCCGGTCTACCTCGAGGTCATGGCCCCGATGGTGGCCGACCGGGCCGATGCCAAGGCGTTCGCGGACGCGTGCCGCGACGCCGGTCTGCGGGCGAAGTTCGGCGCGATGGTGGAGATCCCCTCCGCGGCGCTCCGGGCCCGCTCGATCCTGCAGGAGGTCGAGTTCCTGTCGCTGGGCACCAACGACCTGGCGCAGTACGCCTTCGCCGCGGACCGTCAGGTCGGCGCCGTGTCGCGGCTGCAGGACCCGTGGCAGCCCGCGCTGCTGGACCTGGTCGCCATGTCGGCCGAGGCCGCCAGGGCCGAGGGCAAGAGCTGTGGTGTCTGTGGCGAGGCCGCCTCCGACCCGCTGCTGGCCTGCGTGCTGACGGGTCTGGGGGTCACCTCTCTCTCGATGGGTGCCGCTTCGATTCCCTACGTGCGGGCGACGCTCGCGAAGTACACCCTCGCGCAGTGCGAGCGCGCGGCCGCGGCCGCGCGTGCCGCGGACAGCGCGGAGGAGGCCCGCGTGGCCGCCCAGGCGGTGCTGTCCGGAGAGTGACCGGACGGCCCCGGAGGGGTTGACCCGGTCCGAGGGGCCTTCGCCGATGGCGAGGGCCCCTCGGCCGTTCGCGGCCGCGGGTGCGCCGGCCCGCCCGGGTCAGTGGGGCAGGCCCGGTTCGTCCACCTCGTACCCCGGGCAGTATTCGACGCCCGGCTCGGGGGGCACCGGCTCTCCGGTGTCGGCGTCGGTGCAGTAGGCGTTGAAGACGGCCGCCGCGGAGAGCGGTACCAGGCGGCCGCGGTCGAGACGCCAGCCGTGGACCCGGTCCCGGGGGCCGGGCCCGTCCGAGGTGCTGCGCAGTACCAGTCCCCCGGGGCCGCCGAGCGCCAGGCCGGCGGCGAGGACGGTGACGAAGTCGAGGCTCTCGCGGCCCCCGATGTGCGGCGATCCGTCCGCCCGGGTCTGCGTGAGGGCGGCGACGAGCTGTTCGCCTTCGGTCGGGACGCTGCACACCAGGTGGTGGTGGCCCGGGCCGGCCCGGGCCACGAGGCGGTCGAGGGCGTCCGCGGCGCGCCGCAGGGAGGCCGTCCCGATGTCCTCCCCGCAGTCGGCGCAGTTGCCCACGCCGCTCAGGAGCCCGGCGGCGTACTCCCAGGTGGCCTGCCGGACGGCCTCGTCGACGAGGAGCGGGGCCAGTTCGCCGATGGGCCGGCCGGCGTGCGGGAGCGCGGCGCCGGTGCCGGCCAGCTCGGCGGTGAAGCGGGTGCGGCCCTCCGGGGTGTCCGGGTCGATCCCGTGCTCCGCGCAGTACTCGGCGTACTCCGCGGGGTCGAAGAGGGCGACCGTGGTGTGGATGCCCTGGGCCGTGAGGGAGCGGAGCAGGCCGTCGACGTGGTGGAGGTAGTCGCGGTGGTCGTCGAAGGTGAAGCTGCGGTAATGGCGCATGGCCGCGAAGTCCCCGGCGTCGGCCAGGAGGCCGACGGTGCTGGGGGCTTCGCGGCGCAGGGCGCGGCGCCTGCTGGTGGAGGCGGCTCGTCCCGCCGTGGTTCCGGTCCTGGTGTCGTTCGAGCGTGGCATCGGTTCCCCCTCGTGTGCGATCACTTGCTCACTGAGAGTAACCATGGCCACTGACAACGGCCTCGAGGTCAGCCCCGTGTGCGGGCGAGGTCCTCGTAGAAGTGCAGGAGGTCGAGGTTGTCCACCGAGCCGGGGTTGACGGCCTTGGACAGGGGGGCGCCTTGGAGGAGGCGCTTGACCGGGACCTCGATGCGCTTGCCGGTGAGGGTGTGCGGGACGCCCGGCACCTCGATGATGTCGTCGGGCACGTGGCGCGGGGAGAGCTCCTCGCGGATGGTCGCCTTGATGCGGGCACGGAGGTCTTCGTCGAGCACGGCCCCGGGCGCGAGGTGGACGAAGAGCGGCATCCAGTAGCCGCCGTTCGGCTCTTCCAGGCCGATGACCAGCGACTCCTTGATCTCGGGGAGTCGCTCGACGGCCTCGTAGATGTCGGCGGAGCCCATCCGGACGCCCTGGCGGTTCAGGGTGGAGTCGGAGCGGCCGTGAATGACGACGGAACCGTGGTCGGTGATCGTGATCCAGTCACCGTGGCGCCACACGCCGGGGAACATCTCGAAGTAGCTCTCGCGGTAGCGGCTGCCGTCGGGGTCGTTCCAGAAGCGGATCGGCATGGAGGGCATGGGGTTGGTGACCACGAGCTCGCCCACCTCGCCGGTCACGGGCTTCCCCGACGGGTCCCAGGCCTGGAGGTCGGTGCCCAGGCAGGCGGCCTGGAGTTCGCCGATGTGGACGGGGAGGGTGGGGACCGCGCCGGCGAAGCAGCTGCAGACGTCGGTGCCGCCGCTGACGGAGGCGATCCAGAGGTCCTCGGCCACCTCGTCGTGCAGCCAGCGGAAGCCGTCGGGGGGCAGCGGTGAGCCGGTGGTGGCCACGCACTTGACCGCGGAGAGGTCGAAGTCGCGGGAGGGGTGGACTTCCGCCTTGCGGCAGGCCATCACGTAGGCGGCGGAGGTCCCGTAGAGGGTGGCCCCGGTCCGCTCCGCGATGCGCCACTGGGCCCCGGTGTCGGGGAATCCCGGGCTGCCGTCGTATAGCACCACGGTGGTTCCGGTGAGCAGGCCGGAGACGAGGAAGTTCCACATCATCCAGCCGGTGGAGGTGTACCAGAAGAACCGGTCCTCGGGACCGAGGTCGCAGTGGAGGCCGATCTGCTTGAGGTGCTCCAGGAGGATGCCGCCCTGGGACTGGACGATCGCCTTGGGCAGGCCGGTGGTCCCGGAGGAGTAGAGGACCCACAGGGGGTGGTCGAAGGGGACGGGCTCGAAGACGGGCTCGGTGTCGCCCGAGGTGAGGTCGGACCAGTCCAGTGCGCCCGCGGGGGCCGGCGTGCCCAGGAGCGGGATGTGGACGACGGCGCGCAGCGAGGGGAGCTCGGCGCGGAGCTCGGCGACGGTGTCGCGGCGGTCGTGCTCCTTGCCGCCGTAGCGGTAGCCGTCGACGGTGAAGAGGACGACGGGTTCGACCTGCTGGAAGCGGTCCAGGACGCTGCGGGCGCCGAAGTCGGGGGCGCAGGAGGTCCAGACCCCGCCGACGGCGGCGGTGGCGAGGAGCGCGGTGACGGCCTCGGGGATGTTGGGGAGGTAGCCGCTGACCCGGTCACCGGGGCGTACGCCCAGCGCGCGCAGTTCGGCGGCGAGCGCGCCGACCTGTCGGCGGAGCTCGGCCCAGGTGACGGGGGTGGGCTCGTGGGTCTCGTCCACGTGGAGCAGCGCGGCGTCGGCGGCGCGGGCCGGGTCCTCGCCCGCGCGCAGGGCGTGCTCGGCGTAGTTGAGGGTGGCGCCGGGGAACCAGCGTGCGGCGGGCATGGACCGGTCCGCGAGGACGGACGTGTACGGGGTGGTGAAGCGGACGTCGAACCACTCGGCGACGGCCTGCCAGAAGGTGTCGAGCTCGTCGACGGACCAGCTGTGCAGGGCCGGGTAGCCGCCGTCGGCGGGGGCGCCGTGGTGTTCGGCCGCCCAGGCCTGGAAGGCGGTGATCCGGGCTGCGGCGATCCGGTCGGGGCCCGGGGACCAGAGGGGCTCGGGCGGGGTGGCTGCGGTCATGGGTCGGCTCCCGGTCACGTCTGCGGATCGCGCTTCGTAAGCGTGTCGTCTGGGTGGGTCGTGTGCTGTCCGTACGGTGCGGTGTCCCGTACGGTGCCACCGCGCGGGGGGTGTGCGCGCGACGGCTCACAGGGACGATGCCACGTGATCGACATCCGCACCAGAGTGGTCGGCGGCGGTCAGTGGCGGTCGGTTGTGATCCTTTTCCGAGTGAACGGCAGTTGAACGCAGCCTGCTGGGCCGGGCGGCGGTGGCAGGGTGGGCGCCATGGACGCCTCTGAACTGGTGCGTGTGCTCAAGGACCTCGGCAGCGAGCGGGGCCGGCGCGCCTGGCGCGCCGCCTGGCGCAACCGGCGCGTGGACGCGGCGGGGCTCGTGCCCCGGGGCGCGGAGCGGGCGCGCGTGCCGGGGGTGCTGACCGGTACGGAGCCCCGGCCGGGCGGGGGTGTACTGCGGTTCGCCCGTTCGGATCTGCTGATACGGGTCACCACGGGCGGGGCGGTGTTCTGGGGCTGGGACGGGGCCGCGCCCACCCCCTCGTACGCGGTGGTCGGCGAAGGGCCGGACCCCGATCCGCGCGCGGTGCTGGAACCGGACACCGAGGGCGGCTGGCGGGTGGTGTCGGAACGGGTGACGGTCGCGGTGTCCCGGCACGGGGCCGTGGAGGTGCGTACGCCCGGCGGGGCGGTGCTGCGGCGGGAGCTGCCGCCGCGCTGGTGGGAGCCGGCGGAGGGGCCGGACGGGAGCGGGTCGGCCCGTTGGCTGCTGCGCGGTCAGGTCCCGGCGGACGCGCGGGTCTTCGGGCTCGGGGGGCGCGCGGGCGGGCCCCGGCTGAGGAACGGCTCGTACCGGCTGTGGAACACCGATCCCCAGCACGGGTTCGGGCCGGGCGAGGACCCCCTGTACATCACCATGCCGGTCCAGCTGGTCGTGGCGGACGCGGGGACGCACCTGGTGTTCCACGACAACACGTGGGACGGGCGCGTGGTGTTGCGCGAGGGCGAGGAGGGTGCGGGCTCGGGCGCCGACCGGCCCGGGACCTGCGAGCTGCGCATGGAGGGCGGTCCGCTGCGGTGCTGGGTGCTGGTGGGTCCGCCCGCCCGGGTGCTGCAGGGCTGGTCGGGGCTGACGGGCGGGGCCGCCGTGCCGCCGCAGTGGGCGCTCGGCTACCAGCACGCGCGGTGGGGGTTCGGGAGCGCGGCGGAGGTCCGCCGGATCGTGGCCGGTTACACGCGGCGGGGCCTGCCGCTCTCCGCCGTCCATCTGGACATCGACCACTACGACGGGCACCGGGTCTTCACGGTCGACCGCGAGCGGTTCCCCGGTCTTCCGGGTCTGGCCGCCGAGCTGGCGGCGGACGGCGTGCGCCTGGTCTCGATCGTCGACCCGGCGGTGAAGGCGGGCGACGCGCTGCACGTCTCGGGGCTCGCGGTCGGCGCGCACGGCGCCTTCGTGCGGGACGCGGCGGGGCGCGAGGTCCGTGGCGAGGTGTGGCCGGGCGGGTGCGCGTACCCGGACTTCACCGATCCGGCCGTGCGGGCGTGGTGGGGCGGGCTGTACGCGGAGCGTCTCGCGCAGGGCTTCGCCGGGTTCTGGCACGACATGAACGAGCCGGTCTCCTTCGCCGCGTTCGGGGACCGGTCGCTCCCCCGCTCGGCGCGCCACGCGCTGGACGGCGCCGGCGGGGACCACCGGGCCGCGCACAACGTGTACGGGCTCACGATGGCGCGCGCGGGCTGGGAGGGCCTCGTACGGCTGCGCCCGGCCGAGCGGCCGTTCCTCTTCTCCCGGTCGGGGTGGGCGGGGATGCAGCGCTACGGCGGCACGTGGTCGGGGGACGTCGAGAGCACCTGGGACGGGCTGCGGGTCTCGCTGGCGCTGGTGCTGGGGCTCGGCCTGTGCGGGGTGCCCTACACGGGGCCCGACATCGGCGGCTTCTGGGGGTCGCCCTCACCGGAGCTGTACCTGCGGTGGCTCCAGTTGGGCTCGTACCTGCCGCTGTTCCGGACCCATGCGGCGATCTGGGCCGGGCGGCGGGAGCCGTGGGAGTTCGGGGCGGAGGTGGAGGAGGGAGCGCGGGCCGTGCTGGCCGAACGGGAGCGGCTGCGCCCGTACTTCGTGACGCTGGCGCACCTGGCGCGGCGGACGGGTGCGCCGTACGTGCGGCCGCTGTGGTGGGGGTCGCCCGAGGACCGGGCGCTGCGGGACTGCGAGGACGCGTTCCTGCTGGGGGACGCGTTGCTGGTGGCTCCGGTGCTGGAGTGCGGGTCGGACCGGCGGGCGGTGCGGCTGCCGCGCGGCCGGTGGTACGACACGGTGACGGGCACGGCGTACGAGGGTCCCGGCCAGGTGCTGCTGGACGCGCCGGCCGACCGGATCCCGGTGCTGGCGCGGGCGGGCGCGCTCCTGCCGGTACGGGGCGGGGACGGGACGGTGGTCCTGGAGGCCTGGGCTCCGGCGCGCGGGCGTACGGGCGGGGGGCTGGTGGTCCGCGATCCGGGGCCGGGCTTCGAGCCGGGCGAGCTGGAGCGGTACACGGTGCGGTGGATCGGCGACGCGGTGGTGGTGGAGGACGAGGCGGGGGCGGCGGTGGAGGGCGTGGTGGTGCGGGGGGTCTGAGGGGCGGGTCCCGGCGGGGGGGGGGGGGGCCCCCCCGGGCCCGGCCCCGCATGCCCGGCTTGGGGGGGGGGGGCCCCCCCAGGGGCGGGGGC
>NZ_JBEXOV010000176.1:0-8227 GCF_040611715.1 Streptomyces sp. NPDC006544
GGAGACCGCGCCGACGAACGTGGTCTTGCCCACGCCGAAGCCGCCCGCCACCACGATCTTCGCGGAGGTGGTGGAGCGAGGAGCCGCTCCGCCGTCAGAGCTTGCGAAGTCCACTGAGAACCCTCTCGAGCAGCGTTACGTCCGGCGTGCCGCCGGCCTCTCCATTGCCCGGCTGGTGGATGGCCACCATGCCGGCCTCCGCCAGGTCGGCGACGAGGATCCTGGCGACACCGAGCGGCATCGACAGTAGTGCGGAGACCTCCGCGACCGACTTGACCTCACGGCAGAGGGTGCAGATGCGCTGGTGCTCCGGGAGCAGCCCGGAGAGGTGCATCGGATCGGCCGTGGTGCTGACCAGTGCCTCTATGGCGAGCTGGTAGCGCGGTCGGGTCCGGCCGCCGGTCATCGCGTACGGACGAACCAGCGGCTGGTCGCCATCCGAGTACGACGAGTCTCCGTACGCATCGGGGTAGGCGGGGGGCGGGGTCATTGATCCTCCGGGCTGGACAGCAGTGGTCAGCGTGCCGTCTGAGGGGGCGGCCGGTGGGGGGAAGGTATGACGGCCTGGCGGTGGTACTGGGTTCCGGGGCGCGGGCCCCGGGCATCCCGGCCGGAAGTACCGTCCGGCCGGGAGGGTGGCTGTCAGGTGAGCAGGCTTCCCTGCAGTTCTGCGCGCAGGTCAGGGGTGAGGACGTTGCCGGCGCGGTCCACGAGGAGGGCCATCTCGTAGCCGACGAGGCCGATGTCGCACTCGGGGTGCGCGAGCACCGCGAGCGAGGATCCGTCGGAGACGGACATGAGGAAGAGGAAACCCCGGTCCATCTCGACGACCGTCTGGTTGACGGCGCCGCCCTCGAAGATGCGGGAGGCCCCCGCGGTCAGCGAGGTCAGCCCGGAGGCCACCGCGGCGAGCTGGTCGGCCCGGTCGCGCGGGAAGCCTTCGGACATCGCCAGAAGGAGGCCGTCGGCGGATACCACCACCGTGTGGGACACCCCGGGGGTGTTGTCCACGAAGTTGGTGATCAACCAGTTCAGGTTCTGTGCCGCCTGGCTCATCGAACTCAACTATCGCTCCTGCTGGTATGTGGGGTCGGTGTGGTAACTGCCGGTGGCCGGGCCGCTGTTGCCGGCCTGACGTCCCTGCTGGATACCGCGCCGGAGGTTGGTCAGACGGCCACGGACGTCGTCCGGGGAACGCGAGACCTGCGGACCGGCCTGTGCCTCGGCCTGCTGCTGCGCGGTGCCGGCCACGAGGTTCGCTCGCGGGACCCGGCGGGGCAGCCCCGAAGTGGTGATGCCGCCGGCGGCGGGCTGGCGCACGCGCTCGGCCTGCCGCATCAGTTCGTCGTTCGGCGAGGAGCGCCAGCTGACGGTCGGCATGGCGCCGGTGGCCGTCTGGGCACTCTCGGCCGGGGCCTGGTCCTGGCCGCGCTGCGGCAGCTGGTTGTGCTGCGGTCGCTGCGGGGAGGCCGGGGCCTGGGCCGACGGGGCGGACTGCTGCGGCTGCTGGGGTACGGCCGGTTCCTGCGCGGGGGGCTGGGCGCCCTCCTGGCGGAACCAGTTCGACTCCAGCGTGTCGAAGATCGGGCTGCGGCCCTGGGCGGCGTTCGGACCGGCCGGGGGCAGAGCCTCCGGCCGGGGACCCTGCGGCAGCCTCGGAGCCTCGGAGTGCGCGGGCGGTACGGGGGCGTACCCGCCCTGCGGCTGCGGGGCCTGGCCGGGCTGGGCGTAACCGCCGACACCGGGACCGCCGGGCCGCTGGGCCTGGAAGTCCGGGCGGGGGAACTGGCCGGTGGAGGCCGGGTCCGCGAAGTCGGGCCGGGGGAACTGGCCGGTGGAGGCCGGGTCCGCGAAGTCCGGACGGGCGAACTGGCCCGTGGTGCTGTTGCCGGGCTGCTGGTAGCCGGGGCCGCCGGACTGCGGGGCCGGGGCACCGAAGTCCGGACGGGGGAACTCGGAGGTGGAACCGGGGCCCGACAGCTCGTCGTGGCCGCGCGGTACGTCGTGACCGCCCTGCCCGGCGCCCCAGCTGGTGGTCTGCGGGATTCCGGCCGGACCGCCGCCCGCACCCGGAAGCTCCGGACGCGGTGCGCCACCGCGCGGCGGCAGCTGCGGCCGGGGACCGCGCGTGCCGGGGGCGACGGGCGCCGGGGCCGCGGGGCCACCGGACTGCGGCTGCGGGGACGGGGGCTGCGGGGACTGGGGCTGCCGCGGCTGCGGCCGCTCGAAGCCGTTGCCCTGCGGGAAACCGCCCGAACCGGATGCCGTGGGAGCGCTGCCCGGACGGGCCGTCGGGCCGCCGAAGCCACCGGGACCGCCGAAGGCACCCGAAACGCTCGGGGCACCCTGGCCGCCGGGACCGGAGGCCGGACCGCGGCCCGGCAGCGCCGCACCCGCACCGAAGGCGCTCTGGGTCTGCCCGCCGGGCGCACCCTGCTGGGGACGGCCGGACGCCGGCCCCTGCGGACCGCCCTGCTGGCCGGGGCCCTGCGGACGCTGCCCGCCGGGGCCGCCGTCGCGGCCCGGCAGGGCCGCGCGCTGGGCACCGGCGGCAACCTGGCCGCGCTGGGGACCCGCGCCCACGGGGGGACGCGCGCCCGGACCGGCGAGGGAGCCCTGCGCCTGCGCGCCGCCGCCCTGGCCGCCGGCGGCGCCGGGAACACCCTGACCGCCCTGACCGCCCTGACCGGGCATCGGAGCGGGCTTCTTGCCGCCCTGGGCGACGTCCACCGGCAGCATGACGAGGGCGGTGGTACCGCCCGAGTCGGAGGGGCGCAGCTGGATGCGGATGCCGTGTCGCAGGGACAGGCGGCCGACCACGAACAGGCCCATGCGGCGGGAGACGGAGACGTCCACGGTCGGCGGGGAGGCGAGCCGCTCGTTGATCGCGGCCAGGTCCTCGGGGGAGAGGCCGATACCGGTGTCGTGGATCTCGACGAGCACGCGCCCGTCGGGCAGGGCGTGACCGGTGACCTTGACCTTGGTCTGCGGGGAGGAGAACGAGGTGGCGTTCTCCAGCAGCTCGGCGAGGAGGTGCACGAGGTCGTTTACCACGCGGCCGGCGACCTCGGTGCCGGGCACCGAGGAGAGTTCGATGCGCTCGTACTGCTCCACCTCGGACGCGGCGGCACGGAGCACGTCGACGAGCGGGACGGGGCGGGTCCACCGGCGGCCCGGCTCCTCGCCCGCGAGGACGAGGAGGTTTTCGCCGTTACGGCGCATGCGGGTCGCGAGGTGGTCGAGCTTGAAGAGCGAGGAGAGCTGGTCCGGGTCGGCCTCGCGGGACTCCAGCTCGGAGATGAGCGAGAGCTGGCGCTGGATGAGGCCCTGCGAACGGCGCGAGAGGTTGGTGAACATCGCGTTGACGTTGCCTCGCAGGAGGGCCTGCTCGGCGGCGAGGCGGACGGCCTCGCGGTGCACGTCGTCGAAGGCCGCGGCCACCTGGCCGATCTCGTCCCGGGTGTGCAGACCGACCGACTCCACGGTCGTGTCCACGTCCTGCGGGTCGGACTCGGAGAGCTGCTTGACGAGCTCGGGCAGCCGGTCCTGGGCGACGCGGGTCGCGGTGTCCTGGAGGCGGCGCAGCGAGCGGATCATCGAGCGGGCCATGACGAAGGCGCCGACGAGGGAGACGCCGAGGACGAGGAGGATCAGCGCACCGTTGATGATGGCGTCGCGCTGCGACTCGCTCTTGAGCTCGCGGGCCTTGACTTCCATGTCCTCGAGCAGGGTCAGCTCGATGATCTTCATGGCCTGGAGCTTGGTGTCGTCCGCGTCGTACCAGTCCATCCAGGAGCGGTTCTTCTCCTTGGCGAACTGGTCCTTGTTGCCGAGGACCCGGCGGGCGTAGTGGTCGGCGGTGCCGATCTCCTGGTTGCCGTCGCCGAGCACCGCGAGGAGCTCCTCGGGCTTGCCCTGGTAGACGAGCTCGAAGGTGGTCTTCGCCTTGTCCTCGCCGCTCTGCGCGGCAAGGGCGTACAGCCGGTCGTTCTCGGGGAGGTTGCCGCCGAGCGCGGGGTCGGCGGGGAGCGCGGCAGCGATGATCGCGCGCTGGATCGAGGCGTACTCCTTGGCGGAGGAGAACGCGGCCAGCGCGCGGGTGCGCTTGATCATCTCGGGGTTCGAGGTGGCCTGCGCCATGTCCTGGGAGAGCGAGAGCAGCGAGACGATCAGCGAGTTGTACTCGGTGACCGTCTGCTGGGCGCCGTTCTGGTACGCCTTGCCGCGGATGTCCTCGATCTTGGTGAGGCCGCGGCCGATCTGCAGGACGTTGTTGCGGATCGACTTGAGGGTCTCGTCGTTGTCGCCGGCGTTGTCGACCTTGTCGGTCGCGGCGGCGAACGCCTTGGCCGCCGCGTCGGTCTGGTCGCGGGCGCCCTTGACGAGGCTGTTGGCCTTGCCGGACTTGTCGACCGACAGCGGACCCGCGGACTGGTCGCGCTCCGCCTGGAGCATGGCGGCGAGGTTGGTGGCCTGACGGGTCATCGTCGTCAGCAGCTGCATGTGCTCCAGCTGCGCGATGTCGTTGAGCGAGTCGTTGATGCGGAAGCCACCGAGCGTGGTGGCGGCGACGACCGGCAGAGTCAGCAGCGACACGAGTCGCGTGCTGATGCGCCAGTTCTGCATGGCGAGACGGGAACCGGAGGACCCACTGGGGGTCTTGGGTATCGCCGTGTCGCGCTCGGCCGACTCGTCGTCGCCCCGGGGCGCGCCCTTGGGCTTGACGCGTCCCTTCGCCTTCACCGCGGCGGAGCCCTCGGGGCCCGCGCCTTCGACAGCCGGCCCGCGGTTCTGGGCGTGCTGGGGCGAGGAGCCGCGGTCGGTCCCGGCGCGCGGGTCCTGCTCCGCCGCAGCGTCCCCTCGGCCCTGGCGGGCCTGGGGAGACCCCTTGCCGTCCCTCTTGAATCGTCCCTGCACTAGCGTCGCAACCTCTGGACCAGGCGTCCCGCCGGGCGACCGGTGGGACGGTGTCGAGTCGTGGGGCAATGCGCCCCATGGTGGTCGTCGGTGACCGGCGCGTCTCCCTCTCCGTTGCCGCCGCGCTCGGCGCTGTCTCGCGCCACCTGCGCGCCGGCTGATTCCCGCGGCGGTCCCGCGAATTCCAGCACAGAGGGGGATCTCCAACAAGGTGCGAGTACCGCGCCGGAGAGTCGGTCACGGCTTGTGACCCGAGCGCTACCCCTCGTGGAGGCGAATTCGTACGGAACCGGACTTACGTCGCCCAAACCCCGCACCTGGCAAGGTGTCCCAGTCGCGATGATCGGGAGCGGAATAACGCATTCAGTGGCGCAATGTCCGCTTTATCGGGTGGGGTTGGCTGCCCGTTATGTCTTTAATGCCTGGCCGTGGGTGAGCAAACTCACATAGTCGTGGCCATGACTTCCCGCTTCGGCGGGCGATCTGGATGTTTAGCCTTGCGCTTTACAGGGTTGACGCGTGCGACAAGCGGCACCCGGAAGTCAGCTCGGCGGCACCCGCCGCCCCACCCGACCAGCGAGCCGAGGGCCCCAGACTCCGATGAAGACGACGATGATGTTCCGCAACATAGCCAACCCGCGCCGCACCACCCTCGCGCACCTCAAGGACGCCGAGGAGCTGCAGGCCGTACCGGTCGCGGAGCACACCGTCGAGCTGCCGGCCCAGACCGCCAACCCGCGCCGCACCGTCCTCATGGACGCACCGGTGGCCGTCCCCGCGCAGTAGGCCCGGCACGGGTCCTCCCGTGCCGGAGCGCGCGGAGCGGCGGCCCCCACCGCGTTAGCCTGGAGTCCGCAGACTCCAGCCAGCGGAAATACAGAGGGGCAGACGCAACACGTGCGCATCGCCAGGTTCTCGATCGACGGCAATGTCGCGTTCGGCGCGGTGGAGGGCAGCACTGCCCCCGGCGCCGAAGGTGAGCTCGTCCTCGACATCATCAAGGGCATTCCGTTCGCGGACTTCGAGCTCTCCGGCACGAAGGTCCCGCTGAACAAGGTCCGGCTGCTGCCGCCCGTGCTCCCCAACAAGGTCGTGGCCATCGGCCGCAACTACGCGGAGCACGCGGCGGAGCTGGGCAACGCCATCTTCGACAGCGAGGGCCGTCCGGAGGCCCCGATCACCTTCTTCAAGCCCTCCACCTCGGTGGTCGGCCCGGGGGACCCGATCGCGTACCCGTCCTTCTCCGAGGACCTCCACCACGAGGCGGAGCTCGCCGTGGTCATCGGCCGCATGTGCCGTGAGGTCCCGCGCGAGCGCGTCAAGGACGTCATCCTCGGCTACACCTGCGCCAACGACGTCACCGCGCGCGACGTCCAGCGGCGCGAGAAGCAGTGGGCCCGGGCCAAGGGCTTCGACAGCGCCTGCCCCCTCGGCCCCTGGATCGAGACCGACCTCGACCCGGGCGATCTGACCATCCGGTGCACCGTCAACGGCGAACAGCGCCAGCTCGGCCGCACCAGCCAGATGGTCCGCTCCGTCGAGGACCTGATCGTGCACATCACCGAGGCCATGACGCTGCTCCCGGGCGACGTCATCCTCACGGGGACACCGGCCGGAGTCGGCCCCCTCAACGTCGGCGACGAGGTCGCCGTCACCATCGAAGGCATCGGCACTCTCACCAACAAGGTGATCAAGCGTGGCTAACGCGACCCCCCGCGTACGTTTCTGTCCGTCCCCGACCGGCAACCCCCACGTGGGCCTGGTCCGCACCGCCCTGTTCAACTGGGCGTTCGCCCGCCACCACGGCGGTACGTTCGTCTTCCGCATCGAGGACACCGACGCGGCCCGTGACTCCGAGGAGTCGTACGGCCAGCTGCTCGACTCGCTGCGCTGGCTCGGCTTCACCTGGGACGAGGGCCCCGAGGTGGGCGGCCCGCACGCCCCGTACCGCCAGTCCGAGCGCATGGACATCTACGCGGACGTCGCGAAGAAGCTGATCGACGGCGGCTACGCGTACAACTGCTACTGCTCCACCGAGGAGCTGGACGCGCGCCGCGCCGCCGCCCGCGCCGCCGGCAAGCCCTCCGGCTACGACGGCCACTGCCGCGAGCTGAGCGTCGTGCAGGTCGAGGCGTACGAGGGGGAGCACCGCCCCCACATCGTCCGCTTCCGGATGCCCGACGAGACCATCACCTTCACCGACCTGGTCCGCGGCGAGCTGTCCTTCAGCCCGGAGAACGTGCCGGACTTCGGCATCCTGCGGGCCAACGGCGCACCGCTGTACACGCTGGTCAACCCCGTCGACGACGCGCTGATGGACATCACGCACGTCCTGCGCGGCGAGGACCTCCTCTCCTCGACCCCCCGCCAGATCGCGCTGTACAAGGCGCTGATCGAGCTGGGCGTCGCACAGCGGATCCCCGCCTTCGGCCACCTGCCGTACGTGATGGGCGAGGGCAACAAGAAGCTCTCCAAGCGCGACCCCGAGGCCTCGCTCAACCTGTACCGCGAGCGCGGCTTCCTCCCCGAGGGCCTGCTGAACTACCTCTCGCTCCTCGGCTGGTCCTTCTCCAAGGACCAGGACATCTTCTCGATCGAGGAGATGGTGGCGAAGTTCGACATCCCGGACGTGAACGCGAACCCGGCGCGCTTCGACCTCAAGAAGGCCGAGGCGGTCAACGCCGACCACATCCGCCTGCTGGACCCGAAGGCCTTCGCGGACGCCTGCGCCCCGTGGCTGCGGGCCCCGCACGCGAACTGGGCGCCGGAGGACTTCGACGCCGAGGCCTGGGAGCGCATCGCACCCCACGCCCAGACCCGCGTGACGGTCCTGTCCGACATCACGGCCAACGTCGACTTCCTGTTCCTGAAGGAGCCGGTCGAGGACCAGGCCTCGTGGGACAAGGCGATGAAGGGCGAGCCCGCGGCCCTGCTGACCACGGCCCGCGCGAACCTGGAAGCGGCGGACTGGTCGGACCCCGAGTCCCTCAAGCAGGCCGTCCTGACCGCGGGCGAGGCCCACGGACTCAAGCTCGGCAAGGCCCAGGCCCCGGTCCGCGTCGCGGTCACCGGCCGCACCGTCGGCCTCCCGCTGTTCGAGTCCCTCGAGATCCTGGGCAAGGACCGCTCCCTGTCCCGCATCGACGCGACCCTGGCGAAGCTGGCCGCGTAGCCGTACCCGTACGCCCCGCCGGGGGGCGGCGGCCGGATCCCCGGCTCGCGGTCAAGCCGCTGCTGACCCTGGACGGCGGGCGGATCGAGATGCTGGAGAAGGTGCGTACGGCCTCCAAGGCCATCGCCCGCCTCGAGG
>NZ_JBEXOV010000177.1:0-8202 GCF_040611715.1 Streptomyces sp. NPDC006544
GCGGGGACCACCCCGGGGTGCCGCTCACAGCACCCGCGTCGGGGTCTGCGGGCGGGTGTCGATCTGGAGCAGGACCGGCCCCGCGGCCTCGGCCGGAGCCAGCTCCACCGTGTTCACCTCGGGGGCGAAGCAGGCGAGGGCGTCCTCGACCGCTCGTGAGGGCCCCGCGCCGGCCGCGGCCCCGGTGCTGCCGCAGCCGCAGCCGCCTCCGGGCGCGGAGCGCAGCCGCAGTGTGCCGGTGGCCTCGTCGAAGCCGAGGACCTCCACGGGCTCCCCCGCGCCCGCCAGGGCGCGGGCGATGCGGGCGTCCACGTCCTCGGGGTGCAGGTCGTGCAGGGCGAGCAGGCTCGCCACCAGTTCGTCGTCGAGGAGCCCGGAGAGCGGGGCCTCGCCGATGCGGGCGACGATCCGGGCGAGCCCGGCGCCGTAGAAGTCCATGAGGACGCGCACCAGTTCCTCGGCTGCCGCGCAGACCTCCCGGTCCCCGGTGGCGGCGATCCGGTCGAGCACTTCCTCGACCCGCGCCCCCGTCTGGCGGGCATCCGCCCGCACGCTCGGGCCGGCGCTCATCCGCCCAGTCCGCTCAGGCCGGTGGGAACGTGCATCTGCTTCACCGTCTGGCCGCCGCCCACGTACATGTGCACCCCGCACGGCAGACAGGGGTCGAAGCTGCGTACGGCCCGCATGATGTCGATGCCCTTGAAGTTCTCCGGGGTGTTCTCCTCGAAGATCGGGGTGTTCTGGACGGCGTCCTCGTAGGGGCCCGGGGTGCCGAAGGTGTCGCGGGTGCTCGCGTTCCACGGGGTCGGCGGATACGGGTGGTAGTTGGCGATCTTGCCGTCGCGGATCACCATGTGGTGCGAGAGCACGCCCCGTACGGCCTCGGTGAAGCCGACGCCGAGGCCCTCGTCCGGGACCTCGAACTTCTCCCAGGTCTGGGTGCGCCCGGCGCGGACCTCCGCCAGGCCCTTCTCCGCGCAGTGCAGGGCGATGGCGGCCGCGTACGCCTGGAAGTAGGTGCGGGCGCGGTTGCGTTCCAGCGCGTTGCTCCACTTCGGGATCTTCCACTCGAAGCGGGTCTCGGGTTTGGTCATCGTGCGGGGCAGGGTGATGACCACGCTGTGCCCGGTGGCCTGGACGTAGTCGGTGTTCACCAGGCCGGACAGAGCGGTGGACCACAGGCGGGCGAGGGGGCCGCCGCCGGTGTCCAGGGCGAGGTGGTCCTTGCCGTCGAACCAGCGAGGGGACATCACCCAGCTGTACTTGTCGTCGAAGTTCCGCTTCTGCGGGGCGGGGATGGTGTGCTGGTTCCAGGGGTGACGGGCGTCGACGGGGTTGCCGAGGGGATCGTGGGTGACGAACTTCTCCTGGCCCTGCCAGTCGTCGTAGTAGGAACTGCCGAGCAGGATCCGGATGCCGAGGTTGATCTCGGTGAGGTCGTTGGTGACGAGCTTCCCGTCCACCACGATGCCCGGGGTGACGAACATCTTCCGTCCCCAGTCGGTCATGTTGGCGTAGGTGAAGTCGCAGTGCTCGGGGTCGTTGAGCGCACCCCAGCAGCCGAGCAGCACGCGGCGGCGGCCGACCTCCTCGTACCCGGGGAGGGCCTCGTAGAAGAAGTCGAAGAGGTCGTCGTGGAGCGGGACGACGCGCTTCATGAACTCGCAGTACCGCATGAGGCGGCTCATGTAGTCCGTGAAGAGCTGCACGGAGGCGATGGTGCCGACGCCGCCCGGGTAGAGGGTGGAGGGGTGTACGTGGCGCCCCTCCATCAGGCAGAACATCTCGCGGGTGTAGCGGCTGACCTGGAGGGCCTCGCGGTAGAACTCGCCCTCGAGGGGGTTGAGCGAGCGCATGATGTCGGCGATGGTCTTGAAGCCGTGTTCGCCCGCGTGCGGGGCGGGGGTGCGCTCGGCCAGCTCCAGGACGCCGGGGTTGGTCTCGCGGACCATCTTCTCGCAGTAGTCCACCCCGACCAGGTTCTCCTGGAAGATGTTGTGGTCGAACATGTACTCCGCCGACTCGCCCAGGTTGATGATCCACTCGGCGAGGTGGGGCGGCTTCACCCCGTAGGCCATGTTCTGCGCGTAGACGGAGCAAGTGGCGTGGTTGTCACCGCAGATGCCGCAGATGCGGCTGGTGATGAAGTGCGCGTCGCGGGGGTCCTTGCCGCGCATGAAGACGCTGTAGCCGCGGAAGACCGACGAGGTGCTGTAGCACTCCGCGACCCGCTTCTGCTTGAAGTCGATCTTCGTGTGGATGCCGAGACTGCCCACGATCCGGGTGATCGGATCCCAGGCCATCTCCACCAGGCCGCTACCGTCGCCGGCTGCCTTCGTATTCGGTGCCATCGTGTCTGCCGTGACCCTTCGGTGCTGGATCGGTGGTTCGTACAGGGGTGCGGGTGCGGGTGTACGGGGGGTGGGTGCGGGCGCGAGGCGCGGACGCCCGCGCCCGGGTCGGGGCGACCCGCCCGGTCACCAGGGCGGGCGGTAGCCGGTGGTCAGTTCGTCCCCGCGGTGGCGCCACTTCGGCTCCTGGTCCACGGTGTGCGCCGTCATCGCCCTGAGCTTGCGGACCACCGCGCCGTAGGCGCCGCTCGCCGCGCTGGACACCTTGCCGCCGGGCGGTTCGTCCATGAAGGGCATGAACTTGTCGGGGAAGCCGGGCATGGTGCAGGCGATGCAGATGCCACCCACGTTCGGACAGCCGCCGATGCCGTTCATCCAGCCGCGCTTGGGCACGTTGCACTTGACGACGGGACCCCAGCAGCCGAGCTTGACCAGGCACTTCGGGGAGTCGTACGTATGGGCGAACTGCCCCTGCTCGTAGTAGCCGGCCCGGTCGCAGCCCTCGTGCACGGTCGCGCCGAACAGCCAGGTGGGGCGCAGCTTGTCGTCGAGCGGGATCATCGGGGCCGAACCCGCCGCCTGGTAGAGCAGGTAGGTGAGCGTCTCGGAGAAGTTGTCGGGCTGGATCGGGCAGCCGGGCACGCACACGATCGGGATGCCGGCCTTGGACTTCCAGTCCCAGCCCAGGTAGTCGGGCAGGCCCATGGCACCGGTCGGGTTGCCTTCCATCGCGTGGATGCCGCCGTACGTGGCGCAGGTGCCGATCGCGACGACCGCGAGGGCCTTGGGTGCCAGCCGGTCGATCCACTCGCTGGTGGTGATGGGCTGGCCGGTCTCCGGATCGTCACCGAAACCGCACCAGTAGCCCTCGGGCTTGATGCTCTCGTTGGGGATGGAGCCCTCCACGACGAGCACGAAGGGGTCGATCTCCCCGCGCTCCCCCTTGAAGAACCATTCGATGAACGTGTCCGCACCGCCCACGGGTCCGCATTCGAAGTCGATCAGCGGCCAGTGCACGGCGATCTTGGGCAGACCGGGCAGTACACCCAGCACGATCTCTTCGATGCTGGGCTGCATGGCCGCGGTCAGCGACACGGAGTCGCCGTCGCAGCTCAGCCCGGCGTTGATCCAGAGGATGTGGATCGGGGGGTCCTCGGTCTCGGTCGGCGCTGCTGTGGCCATCCGGATGCCTCCTAGGGGAGGAGTGGAGGGGGAGGGGGGAGGTGAGGCCCGTCGTGCGGCCTCACCCTTCTTGCTAACAGGTGAACGGCCCGGGTGCCCGGTCATGTGCGGCCAGTCCAGTGAACGGGTCCGGTGCCGCCACCGTGCGCGCGGGCATGCCCGGGCCGCTCACCGTCTGCGGACGTGCGCGGCCAGGTGGGCGGGGGTGGCGGCCGGGGGTTCCTTGCGTACGAACGCCCTGCGCAGGGCGTGGTACGGGGCCTCGGGGTCGAAGAAGGTGTCCCGCATCCGGGCCAGCTCGGCCTCGCGGTACGAGGCCAGCGGACGGGCCGCCTCGTCGAGCTCGCGCCGTGCCTTCTTCTCCGCGATCCGCCTCTGCACCGCGGGTGAACCGGCCATCCGGACGGCCAGCCGGGCCGTGACGTCGGCGAAGGCCCCCGGCCCGCAGGCGACCGTACGGTCGGCCAGCCCGAGCCGCGCCGCGGTGTCGGAGCCGACGGGCAGGGCGTCGCGGGTGAGCCGCTCGGTGAGCTCGGCGCCGACCCGGCGCGGCAGGGTGTACGTCCAGTACTCCGAGCCGTACAGCCCCATGAGCCGGTAGTGGGGGTTGAGGACCACCCCCGAACGGCACCAGACCTCGTCGGCGGCGAGCCCGAGCAAGGCGCCGCCGGCGGCGGCGTTCCCGCCGAGGGCCGCGACGACGAGGCGGTCGGTGGTGGTCAGGACGGCTTCGACGAGGTCGTCCATGGCGTTGATGTTCGCCCAGGACTCCACGGCCGGGTCGGCGGCGGCCTCGATGACGCCCAGGTGGATGCCGTTGGAGAAGAAGTCCCGCCCGCCGCCGAGGACGAGCACGGAGGTGGGACGGGAGCAGGCGGCCCGGTAGGCGTCGAGCAGGCGGCGGCACCGCCCGGTGTCCATCGCCCCGCTGGGGAAGGAGAAGGTGAGGAACCCCGCCCCGCCCTCCTCCCGGTAGCCGATCTCGGCCCCCGAGTGCGGGTGCGCGGTGCCCGTGCCGAGCACGGGGGCGGGGTGCTCCGGGAGCGGTCGCGGACGGTGGGGCGGGCGCAGGAGGCCGCCGAGGGCCACCGTGGCGGGGAGCTTCACGGGGGCGGGTTCCCCGGGAAGCCGCTTCGCCCGGATCTCGGGGATCCAGACGGCGCCGTCGGAGGTGGCCCGGCAGACGGCGCCGGCGCGCGTGGCCAGCAGCTCGCCGGGGCGGCCCCGCAGGTGCGGCTCCGGGTGGCCGCCGTGCAGGTACCACTCGCCGCCGAGCAACTCGTCCCGTACACCGGGCTGGGAGTCGGCGGCCCGCAGCACGCGCAGCACCCGCTCCGTGGGGTCCGTCCGCCAGTCGATGGCGCGGTGTTCCTGGCGCAGGTACGGCAGGGCGTGGCCGGTGGTCTGGGGCTCCGGGGCGTAGGTGCCCGAGGCGAAGCGCTCGACGGCGAGCAGGACCGCCTCCAGCGCGGCGTCGGCGATCTCCCCGCGGTACAGGTCGCTCTTCGAGACGGGGGGAACGGCGCATTCGACGGTCGCCCATACGTCGCCGGCGTCCATCTCCTCGACGGCCTGCAGGACGGTGACGGCCCAGCGCGTCCGCCCTTCCTGGACGGCTCGGTCGAGGGAGGAGGGGCCGCGGTCGCCGACCGGGCCCGGGTGGACGATCAGGCAGGTGCGGGTGGACCACACCTCCTGCGGGATCGCCGTGCGCAGCATGGGCGCGATGATCAGGTCCGGCTGATGACGGTCCACGGCCTCGGCCAGGCGTGCTCCGGGCAGGGCGAGTTCGACCGCGACGTGATGGCCGTGCTCGCCCAGCTCGGCGTAGACGCGCTGCGTGAGGCTGTTGAAGGCGCTCGCGACGAGCAGGACGTGCACGTGATCTCCTCCGCTGTCCGGCCACGGATCATGACCGGATCATGACCGGCCGCCTGAGAGCCTGAGGGAGCGCGGTGGCTCCGGGTGCGGCGCCGGGCGGAGGGGTCACTCGAAAGCGCGGGCGGGCGGGGCCACTCGGCCGTGCCGTGTGGCCGTGCCTGTGGCGTCGCCGTGTTGCGTCGCCGGGTGGCGGCGGCGGAAGGATCGCGGGACGCGGAGCGGGACGTCGGCGGCGCGCGGGACGGCAGTCGGGGCCGGTGGTGCCGTCGCCGGCCACGGCCGGGCCGGTGGGAGGCCGGGCCGCGTGGTGCCGGACGGTCAGGGGCCTGCGACGGCCTCGGCCTCCGCGGTGTAGAGCACGGCCGGATCGAACCCCATCCCGGTGAAGTGGCCGGCGAGTTCGAGGGAGAGGACGCCGTGCAGGCGGGTCCAGAACGTGAGGGCGCGATGCAGCGCGGACGGCGGGGCCGGGTGGTGCGCGGTCCAGTCCCGGTGCCCGTCCAGGTGCGTCTCCAGCGGTGACGGCGGCCCGGGAGGGGGGGCGTCGGCGGTGCAGGCGTCGAGGAGGACGGCCATGATCTCCGCGGCGATGCGGGTGGTGTCCTCGGGGGCGCGGTAGCCGGGCACGGGGGTGCCGTAGACGAGGAGGTACCGCTGGGGGTCGGCGAGGGCCCACGCGCGCAGGGCGTGCGCGAGGTCGCCGAGACCGGCACCGGCCCCGGCGCGGGCGCGGAAGGTGTCGGCCAGGCTGCGGTAGGCGTCCCTGATGAGCTCGCTGATGAGCTCGTCGCGGTTGGCGAAGTAGCGGTAGAGGGCCGGTCCGCTCATGCCCATCTGCTTGGCGATGGCGTTGAGGGACAGGGCGGAGGCCCCGGCCGTGGCGATCTGCTCCCGGGCGTGCGTCTTGGCCTCTTCCCGCACCTGGGCGCGGTAGCGCTCCCTGGGGGTCCGTGCGTCCGGCTCGCTCACGACCTGTCTCCCCGATCTCTCTCCGAGCTGTTGGTTAGAAGGTATCACGAACGTTCTTGACTCTCGCGCCTGGAGCAAGTTATAACTTCTAACGAACAAGAGAACTTCTACGAAACGAGTGACCATGAACAGCGAACGCCTCGTCCAGGTCGTCCTGCCGGGCATCGTGGCCCCCGAGGACCTGCAGATCCGCCACGCGGCCGTGCCGGAGGCAGGCCCCGGGCAGATGGTGATCGCCATGGAGGCGACCGGTGTCTCCTTCGCGGAACAGCAGATGCGTCGCGGGCGGTACTACGACCAGCCGCCGTTCCCGTTCGTGCCCGGCTACGACCTGGTGGGCCGCGTGCGGTCGACCGGCCCGGGAGTCGACCCGGCCCTGACGGGACGGCGGGTGGCCGCACTGGTGAAGGTCGGCGCCTGGGCGAGCCACGTGCTCGTCGACGCGAAGGACGCGATCGAGGTGCCGGACGGACTGACGGCGGCCCAGGCCGAGACCGTCGTGGTCAACGGCATCACCGCCTGGCAGATGCTGCACCGCACGGCCCGCGTGCGCGCCGGGCAGACCGTCCTGGTGCACGGAGCCGGCGGCGGTGTGGGCTCCGTGCTGGTCCAACTCGCCCGCGCGGCCGGCGCGAAGGTGATCGGCACGGCCTCCGTCCGCCACCACGAGGCCCTGCGGGAACTGGACGTCACCCCGGTCGACTACCGGTCCGGGGACGTCGCGGCCCGGGTCCGGGAGCTGGCCCCCCGTGGCGTGGACGCCGTCTTCGACCACGTCGGAGGCCGCAGCGTCGTCGATTCCTGGCACCTGCTCGCGCCCGGCGGCACCCTCGTCTCCTACGGCAGCGCCTCCACGCGCGACGACACCGGCTCCAAGCAGGCGCCCGTGCTGAAGATCCTCGCCCGCACCTGGCTCTGGAACACCTTGCCCAACGGCCGCCGCGCACACTTCTACAACATCTGGGCCGGCCGTGCGCTGAACAAGGACCGCTTCCGTGCCCGGCTGCGGACCGACCTCACCGAGGTCTTCTCCGCCGTGCGGCGCGGCGACGTCACCGCCCGGATCGCCGCCGAACTGCCGCTCGCCAGGGCCGCCGAGGCCCTGCGCCTGGCGGAGTCCGGCACCGTCACCGGCAAGGTCGTCCTGACGCCCTGACCGCCGTCCTGCCGCACGTGCGACAGCCGGACGCCCGCACCCTCCGCCCCGCCCCGACCGGCCCCGTCCGACTCGCCCTGCCCTGCCTCGCCCCGACCGAGACCCCCACCCGGGGACCCCAGCCATGAAGATCCGCCCCGCCCGCGCCGCGGCCACTCTGATCTGCGCCACGGCCGCCACCGTCGCACTCGGCGCCACAGCCTTCGCCGCACAGCCCGCCGGCCGGCACCTGCCGAGGGTCGTCGCCGCATGGGCGTCCGCCGGGAACGGCGGCGACCCCGGCGCGCTCGGCGCACTGTTCACCCCCGAGGGCTCCTATCCGTGGCTCCGGTGCGGGCAAGCCAAAACCCCGAGGCGGTCTGCCCCGGGGAGTGACGTGGAGGTCGCCGGTCGCCTTGTGGGCGCGGTGCGAGCGGGTCGTTCGGGTCGTTGAGGGGTTGTCGGGTTCCTGTGTACCCCTGCTCAGGTGGGGAGCGGGGAGTCGATTCCCATCAGGGCGAACCAGTTGCCGTCGACGTAGTCCTTCTTCCAGGTGTCGAGCTGCTCGTCGGAGATCTTGTACTTCTTGGTGATCTTGTCCCTGGTCTCGTCGGAGTCGTCGGCCACCAGGGTGACGGCGATGCGGATCCGGTCGATGACCGTCAGTTGGGACTTGGTCTTGTC
>NZ_JBEXOV010000178.1:0-8160 GCF_040611715.1 Streptomyces sp. NPDC006544
GCCCGGACTCGAGGAGTCCGGGCCCACCGTCATGTCCGGACCCGGGTCGGTCAGGCGCAGGGGCTGCGGAAGGGGCCACCGGTGCCGCAGGAGGGACGACGGAGCGCTGGTCGACCGTGCCGACGCTCCTTCGGCCGGTCCGCCGGCGCTCCCTTCGCCCGGGGAGGAACGGCCGGCTTCACAGAGAGCTGCGCAGGGCGGGCAGGAGTTTGGCCTCGGCCCAGTCGAGGAACGGCTGCTGCTGGTCTCCGCCGATCTGCACGAGGGCGACCTCCGTGAAGCCCGCCTCCTCGTACCGGCGCACCGCCTCGACGAACGCGTCCACGTCGTCGCCGCACGGAATGGCCTCGGCCACGTCGGCGGGCCGGACGTGCCGCGCGGCCTGGTCGAAGCCGACGGGGCCGGGGAGCTCCGCGTTGACCTTCCAGCCGCCGAGGGACCACCGGAACTGGTCGTGCGCACGGGCGATGGCGGTGTCCCGGTCGGTGTCGTAGCAGACGGGAAGCTGGCCGACGCGCTGCTTGCCCGCCCCGCCGTGCTCGTCGAACTGCTCGAGGAGCTGCCGCTTCGGCTCCGTGGCGATCACCAGGTCGCCCTTACGGCCGGCGAGCTCGCAGGAGCTGGGGCCGGAGACGGCGATCCCGATCGGGGGCGGCGCGTCGGGGAGGTCCCAGAGCCTGGCGTTCTCGACGTCGTAGTGGGCGCCGTGGTGGCTCACGCTCTCCCCGGTGAACAAGCGCCGGATGATGTCCACGGCCTCCTCCAGCATGTCGAGGCGTACGTGGGCGGCCGGCCACCCGGCCCCCACGACGTGTTCGTTCAGGTTCTCCCCGGAACCCAGGCCCAGACGGAACCGCCCCTCGGACAGGATCTGCATCGTCGCCGCCTTCTGCGCGACGACCGCGGGGTGGTAGCGGAAGGTCGGGCAGGTCACGTACGTCATCAGCGGGATCCGGGACGTGGCCTGCGCGGCGGCGCCCAGGACGCTCCACGCATAGGGCGAGTGGCCCTGTGATTCCAGCCAGGGTGAGAAGTGGTCGGAGATGACGGAGAAGTCGAAGCCCGCCCCCTCCGCACCCACGACGTGGGACACCAGCTCACGCGGTCCGGCCTGCTCGGTCATCATCGTGTACCCGATTCGCACCATACGGCGCGCCTTGCCCATATCGCGCTCACGAAACCTCCCACGGGACGGAACCTCGCGCGGGACGGAACCTGCCCCGCCGCGGTCACGCCCGCGGCGCGAAATACGCCGGGCGGACGCTCATGTTCGGGCCTCCACCGGGCACACGGCGGTCATCGGCCGAGCGCAGTGCCCCCCGGCCGAACGCAGTGCTCACCGACCGAGCTCACCGACCGAGGGGACCCTGACCATGCTGGGTATCGCCGCCGCAGTGCTGTTCTTCATCGCCTTCCTGATCAACGCGGCTCACATCGCCACCAACGACGTGCTGAGCTCCACCAACTTCATGCTGATCGGTCTCGCGGCGCTTGCGCTGCACGTCGCCGGGATCGGCAACGCGTGGGCCGCCCGTGGGCGGGGCCGCAGACGCTGACCCCGGGAGGCGAGGTCCGCACTTCCGGTCTGGTGGTCTGCCGGGTGAGTGAGCCGGGGGGTCAGTGAGCCGACCGAGCGACCGAGCGACCGAGCAGAAGAGCAGAAGAGCAGAAGAGCAGACGAGCAGACGGGGCCGCGCGGCGGCCGACCAAGGGGAGGGCTGCCGCATGGCGTCATCAAGGGTGAGCAGAAGCAAGGGCCCGCACCGCGGCGCGCCGCTGGGGGGCGACGTTCTGCTCGCCTTCGGACTCGCCGGGACAGCTGTGGCCGGGCTGGCGGCTTTCGTCCGGGCCGCCGGAGACGCCGGGACGCGGATACCGGTCCTCCCCGTCGTGACGGTGGTGGTCCTGCTGCTGGGGGTGGTGCTCGCCCGGTGGAGCGTCTCACCCGTCCGACGGCGCTCCGCGGCGCGTCCCGACGCGTACGGGTACGCCGCGCCGGCCGGGCCCGGCCTGTTCGAGGCGCCCGGCACGGCCTTTCCGCCCGGCACGGGCTGCATACCCGACACCCTCCGCATACCCGACACCATTCGAGTACCCGACACGGACCACGTGCCCGACCCGGGGCTCGTGCCCGACGTCGGGGCCACGGCTCTGGACCACGCGGCGGTCGATGCCGACGGCTTCGAACACACCGTCGCGGCGCTGTGCGCGCGGGACGGCTGCAGCCCGGTGGAAGTGGTGGGCGGCGCAGGGGACTTGGGCGCCGATGTGCTCGCCACGACCCCGGACGGACTGCGCGTCGTGCTGCAGTGCAAGCACTACGCCGAGGACAACCGGGTCGGCTCGCAGGACCTGCAGCGATTCGGCGGTACCTGCTTCGCCGTCCACGACGCCGATGTGGCGATCATCGTGACCACCAGCTCCTTCACCGCACCCGCCCTCGACTACGCGGCCACCTGCGGCATCGTCTGCCTCGACGGGGAGGCCCTGGCCGAATGGACCGAGCAGGCGGTGCCGCCGCCCTGGGAAGCGCCCGAAGTCCGTTCCGAGGCGGCCCACGACGTCCCCCGCGCGCTCGGATCCGAAGCCCGCTGACGCGAGCCAGGCGCCCGCCCACGCCGTGGACGAGCGCCCGGATCTCTCCGCCGCCCTCGCCTGTGCAGGTGGGGGCGGCGGCGCGCCGTGCACGTCAGGGCCGGTCCGGGGCGCCTCGCGGGTTTACCGTCGGCGGCATGGACGGTGACGGCCGAGGGTGGCGCCAGTGTTTGCTCAGTGGGGCGGTGTTCGCCGTGTGCATGGCCGGCACCACCTTGCCGACCCCCCTCTACGGCCTCTACCAGGAGAAGTTCGGGTTCTCCGAGTTGACGGTGACCGTGGTGTACGCCGTGTACGCCTTCGCGGTCATCGGTGTGCTGCTGCTGGCGGGCAATGCCTCGGACGCCGTGGGCCGGCGGCCGGTGCTGCTGGCGGGGCTCGGCTTCGCGGCCGGGAGCGCCGTCTGCTTCCTGTGCGCCGACGGGACGGCCTGGCTGTACGCCGGGCGGCTGCTGTCGGGACTGTCCGCGGGCCTGTTCACCGGGGCCGCCACGGTGTACGTCATGGAGCTGGCACCGCGCGGAGGCGCCTCGAGGGCCACGCTCGTCGCGACGGCCGCCAACATGGGTGGGCTGGGTTGCGGCCCGCTGCTCGCGGGCGTGCTCGCGCAGTACGCCCCCTGGCCGCTGTACCTGCCGTTCGCCGTGCACCTCGCGCTGGTGGCCGGCTCGGCCGTCGTCCTGCTGCGGCTTCCTGAGACGGTTGGGGAACGGCGGCCGCTGAGCACCGTACGGCCGCAGCGGCCCGGTCTGCCGCCGCAGGTACGGGCGGCGTTCGTACCGGCGGCGGTCGTCTCGTTCGTGGGGTTCGCGCTGTTCGGGGTGTTCACCTCCGTCAGTCCGGCGTTCCTCGCGCAGTCCCTGGACGTGACGAACCACGCCGTGAGCGGGCTGGTGGTCGCGCTGGCCTTCTTCGCCTCCACCGCCGGACAGCTGGCGGTCGGCCGTGTCGGGGTGGGGCGCTCGCTGCCGCTCGGGTGCGCCGGGCTCCTCGGCGGGCTGGCGCTGCTCGCGGGTGCGCTGGGCTGGGATCTGCTGCCGCTGGTCGTACTGAGCGCCCTCGTGGGCGGGTTCGGGCAGGGGATGGCGTTTCGCGGGGCGCTCTCCGCGGTGGCCGGGGCATCCCCCGCGGACCACCGGGCGGCCGTGATCTCCACGCTGTTCGTGGTGGCGTACGCGGGCATCTCCGTGCCGGTGATCGGGGTGGGGGTCTTGGTGGGTCCGCTCGGGCTGGAGGGTGCGGGGCTGGTGTTCATCGCGTGCATGGCGGTGCTCGTCCTGTCCGCGGCCGGCTACCTGCTCCGGCGTCCGGTGCGAGCCGCCGGGGCCTGAGTGCCCGAGGCCCGCGGGGGCCGGCCGCCGGCCCGTTCCGGCGCGCAGGGGCGGGTGACGGTCCGTCGGCAGGTTCCGTCGGAGGCCCGGAGAACGTCTCCGCGCTCCCCGGGGCCGCCCGGGGGCCGCGTTCCTCACGCGTCGTGACGGAGAGAATTCGACAGGTAGTAATTAGATGAATACCTGACTGAATTCCCGTCAACAAGCCAGCCTTCATTATCTCGATCTTATAACGACTCTCTTCGGCAAGGCCTGGACCAATGCGCATGACGCGCGTAACTGGCCTTATTTTATTGTGAATTGAATGTTCGTCAGATTTGACGGACAGGTAACGGAATGATTTCTCGAAGCGCGCTCCTCTTTGTCCGAATTCTCCGCCGCATTCGTCTGGCAGGCTTCCGCGCACCCACTCATCCGACACAGACTTGAGGTGCCCATGCCAGGACGACGCAGACGGCGTGAACACCGGCGCAAACCCCGGCGGTTGATGCTCCTCACCGCCGCCATGGCCACCTCGGCGGTCATCGCCGCCGGGATCGCCTACTCCGGACTGGGCGACGGCGCCCAGGCCGTGTCCGTACAAGCCGCCGCCGCGGCCGCCGCGCCGGCCGCCGCGCCCGCCCGGGACCAGGAGCCCCAACCCCTCACGAGCGCGCCCGCCAACGAGGGCGCGCGCGGCATGGTCTACGACGGCCTCGCCCCCGCGGCGAAGGGCGACCGGTGCGCCGGCGTGTACCGGACGGATGCCGGTCTCTGTACCCACGGCCCCGACGCCCCGCCCAAGGGTGTCGACATCACGAAGGACATCGCGCCCGCCGTCAAGGCGTCGGCGCCGGCGGCCGATCCGGCCCGCCCCGCCACCGACGACCCGGCGACCGGCGAAGGCGGCGGGCGCCCTCAGGACGCGCCCGCCGCCGACGGCGCCCGCACGGCCGACAAGTCCGCCGCGCCCGCGCCCTCGGCCGCCGGCCAGGACATAGCCGCCGGCCCGGCGGGTCAGACCGTCCAGTGCGACGGAGACGGCAGCACCGGCAACCGCGTCCAGGTGGTGTACGTCCACGGACCCGGCCGCGACCGCTACTCCGAGTACGTGGCCTCGTTCCGCAAGTGGGCGGCCGACGCCGACCTCATCTACGCGACGAGCGCCCAGGAGACCGGCGGGATCCGTCACATCCGCTACGTGACGGCCGCCGACTGCACCCCGACCGTGGTCAACATCGAGCTCCCGGACTCGGCGCTGGCCGAGTTCAGCGCGACCAACGCCGCGCTCGCCGGCAAGGGGCTCGACCGCCGGGACCGCAAGTACATGATCTTCGCGGACACCCAGGTCTACTGCGGCATCGGCACCTTCAACGGCGACGAGCGGCCCGGCCAGGCCAACATCAGCAACTTCGGCCCCTCGTACGGCCGTACGGACTCCGGTTGCTGGGGCGGCCACACCGCGGCGCACGAACTCGGCCACAATCTGGGCGCGGTCAACAACAGCGCCCCGAACACCAGCCGCGGCGCGCACTGCACCGACGAGTTCGACGTCATGTGCTACTCGGACACGCCGTACTACCCGCAGATGCGCAACGTCTGCACCAACCAGGCGTCCGAGAACATCCTGGACTGCAATCACGACGACTACTTCCACACCAGCCCGAAGGCCGGCAGCTACCTGGCCACGCACTGGAACATCGCCGACAACCAGTTCCTGATGCGCACCCAGGGCGGAGGCGGCACCGACCCCGGTCCGAACCCGACGCCGACCCCGACCCCGACCAAGAGCCCGACGCCGACCAAGGCGCCGACGCCCACGCCCACCAAGAAGCCCACGGGCGGACCGGCCGTGACGGTGGCACAGGTCCAGTCGGACTCCGTCGTCGTGAACTGGCCCAAGGTCGAGGGCGCCGCCTGGTACCAGGTCCTGCTGAACGGCAAGCACCTGGCCTGGGTCCAGTCCCCGGTGCTGCGCGTCTACAACCTCCGGGCCGACACCTCCTACACGGTCGCCGTCTCCGTCCGCGACAGCGCCGGCCGGGACACCGGACCGGGCAAGGCCACGTCCTTCCGCACGAAGGGCACGGGCGGTGGTACGACCACCCCCAACACCCGGTACCTGCTGGGGAACGGCAGCACCGGCATGGCCGCCGAGATCTGGGGCGGACGCGGCGCCGACGGCACCGTGCTCGTCGGGGCGCGCTCCAACGGATACGCCCAGCAGCAGTGGTACTTCGACGACGCGGGCAGCGGACTGGTCCGCATCCGCTCGGCGGCATCCGGCAAGTGCCTGCAACCGGGCGGCGCCGCGGCCGCCGGCATGTGGGTCGCGCAGCAGCCCTGCGGCGCCGTCGGCGCGCAGGCCTGGAAGCTGACCTCCCGCGGCGGCGCGGTGACCGTCACCGACCCGAGCGGCGGCTTCGCGCTGACCGTGAGCAGCCGCCCGTACTACGGGAACTGGCTGCTCGACCTCCAGCGCGCGGACGGCCGCGCGGCGCAGGCCTGGACCGCGCAGAAGGTCGGCTGACCAGCCCCGCCCCCTGAAGTCCCCCCGGCGGACGGCCGCGCGACGCGGCCGTCCGCCGGTCCCTCATCCCACCCGGAGCACCGCCACGATGCGCATACGAATCGCTTTCCAGGCCGTCCTGACCGCACTCGGTCTGATCCTGCTGTCCCCGGCCGCGGCGCACGCCCACGGCGACACCGTGAAGGTGGTGATGTCCGGGCAGCGGGAAGGCCATGTCACCGCGGACCTCACCTGGGAGAACGACGGGGACGCCATCGACGAGGCGGTCGCCGCCACCGTGAACGCCGTCAGCGCCGACGGCGCGCGCACCGCGGGACCCTGGCGCCTGGTACGCGATCCGGCGGCGGCGCCGGCGGGCTGGACCACGGCCGAGTCCCTGCCGCCCGGGGCCTGGAAGGTCACCGTGGACGTGGGCTTCCCCGCTCTCGGGCACGGTGAACTCGAGGTCGCCGTACCGGTGGTGGACCCGGCTCCGGCCACCGGCACCCCGGGCCCCCGTCCCGCCGCACCCTCACCCGCGCCGACCCCGACACCGGCGCAGGCCTCCGCCTCGGCCCAGGCACCGACAGGAACCTCCGAGGCCTCCCCGGAATCCGGGAAGGCCGGATCGGGGTCCGCCGTCTGGTGGACGACGGCGGGCGTGGCGGTCACGGCCTTCGCCGGGGCGGCCGTCGGGATCCTCGTACGACGCCGGCGCGCCCGCCGCTAGGCGGGCGGTCCCGCACGGCCGCGCGCGGCCCCTCGGGGGGCCGCGCGGGCAAGAGGCTCTGCGGGTGGTGGCCGCTACGGAAGGCGCGTCAGCACTTGAGGCCGGCGGCGGCGGCCGTCGTCGCCTGGTCCAGCTTCTGGATCTGCGGCTGCAGCATGGTCAGGGCGTCCTTGCCGGTCGTGTCGCCCGGCACGTCGTCCCAGGCCTTCTTCAGGTCCTCGGTAGCGCTCTGGACGGCCGAGCGCTCGGCCTCCTTCATCTGGCTCGCGTTGGTCTTGACGCTGTTCCAGTCGTCCTGGACGGCCTGCTGGGCGTCCTTCACCTGGTCCTTGGTCGCGGACGAAGGGTCGAGCGCCTTGAGCTTGGCGGTGTCGCCCTTGAGCTCGGAGAGGTCGGCGCACAGTGCACTCGCGGCCTTGGTGGCATCCTCCGAGGGCGAGCTGTCGTCGGAGCACGCGCTGAGACCGAAGACCGCGGCGGCACAGAGCACGCCGATCACGGGAAGACGCTTCATGAACACTCCTCGAGCGGGACGGGGCGGGTGAGGATCCCTGCGGAACCCAAGACCACCTACACACGCCCGGGCGCGATCCGCATCCCGCCCCGCCCCCCGTCCGGACCATTCGACGGGACGGACCCCGGCGGTCCCCGCTCCCGCAGCGCGGCGAGGGCACCCGGTTCGGCCCCGGCTCCCTCCCCGGACCGCACACGAACGCGTCGCCCGGCGCAGCGCCGGGCGGGTGAACCGCTGGCGGCCTCCCGGCAGGCCCGGTAGGCGCCGGTGCCGCCGCCCGCGTGGCGATCATCCGAGGGGGCCGCGAGAATGGGGGCCGGAGGGACAGCGTCCGGATGGCGTACCCGGGCCGGACGTCCCGCAGTGCTACGCCAGGTGGCAGGGAACACAGGTGATGGCTCATGTGTCGATGGCTCGCCTATTCGGGAACCCCCATGCTGCTCGACACCATCCTGTACAAACCCGCCCACTCGCTGATCGACCAGAGCCTGCACTCCAAGCT
>NZ_JBEXOV010000179.1:0-7777 GCF_040611715.1 Streptomyces sp. NPDC006544
TCGCCGGCGCGGCGGGGGGGGGGGGGGGGGCGGGGGGCCGCCTGCCCGGGCGCGCCGCCTCTCGTTTTCGCGGGCTTGGCCGCGGGCGGGGGCCCCCCCCCCCCCCGCTTCCGCCTTCCCTGCCCACGCCTGTGCTTCTGTGGCCGCGTTGCGAGCCGTGGCCGCCGCTTCCTGAGCGCGGGCGGCGTCCTCCTGCGCCTTGTCAGCGATCTTCGCGGCCGCGGCTATGACACCCTGCATGGCGGCCACGTGGGTGGCGAAGTCGTGGTCGAGCTGTGCGGTCTCGAACTGGACGTTGGAGATGAACCTCCGGCGCATCCACGAGGGGCCCTCGAGCACCGCCTGGGCATGGGCCTTGGTGTAGGGGCCCCCGGTTTGGAGGAGCGCCGCGGCGGCCACCGCATCGTCCTCCCGCTGCGCCTTTTCGAGCGCGCCGAAGAAGAACTGGTAGAGCGCTTCGGGCGTTCCGGCGTTCAGCGCCGCGTTGGCCGCCTCGGTCACCGCGCGGCCGGGCTTTTCGGACAGTAGGCGCGTGATGAGGACGCGGTTGTCCATGGCCGCGGCCTGGATGGCACCCGTGCGGAGGAACGTCGCGGCGGCGTCGGGATCACTGTTCTTCAGAGCGGCCGTCGCGGCGAAGCCGATTTTCGAGGGGGAGATGCGGGCGAGGTGGACAGCGGACTCCCGGTCGTCCTGCCGTTGTGCGATCAGCCGGTCGCTGTCGATCCAGACATGGACGTCTGCGTCCGTACCGGCCAGCGCGAACTGCGCCGCCTCGCGGGACCAGATGCCGCGGGAGTTCATGACGGCGATGGCCGCCTTGCGGCCCGCAGCGGCTGCCGCTGCCTGGTTGCCGCCCCGCAGTGCCGATTCGGCCTGGGCGATGAGGTCTTTCGTGGCCTGGGAGGTCTGCTCGGCCTGGGTGCGCTTGGCCTCGGTCGCCGCTCTCTCGCTGGCTTCGGCCTTGGCGAACAGACGCATCTCTTCGATCGCCCGCTGGGTCTCGTGGTCCAGCCGCTGCTGTTCGGCCGCGCGGGCGTCCTTCTCCACCTTGATCGCCTCGACGACCGCTGCCGTGGCCTTGTCGGCGGCCTTCGTGGCCTCGTTGGCGAACTCGGTGGACTTGTTCGCGTAGTCCACCGCCTGGCCGGCGTATGTGACGGCCCACTCGCAAGCCTCTGCGGCCTTGATCGCATGGGCAGCCGCGCTGTAGGCGGCGTTGCGGGCGTTACGCGCTGCGGTCGCGGCCGCGCTCGCCAGAGCCTGCGCTGCTCCGGCTGCGTTGGTGGCGATCCGGGCGTTCGTGGTGGCGATCTGTGCCTGCCGACGGGCCTCGTCGGACTCCGCCTTGGCCGAACCGGCTGAAAGCTCCGCGGACCTGTAGGCGCTGTTCGCCGTGTCGGCGGCCTCGCGGGCCGCGCCGGCGGCGCTGGAACCGATGTCGGCGCACATCTGCGCCGCGGTGGCGGCCTGCTCGGCCTGATCCGCCGTTGCCTTGGCGTGGCCTGCGATCTTCCGGCACCAGGCGGCGTCCTCTTTGGCCTTGTCGGCGGTTGCGGCGTTCTTGGAGGCGGCGATGGCCGACCTGAACGCCTGTGCGGCGCCCTGGGCCGCGGCGGCTGCCGCTTGGCTCGCGGCCATGGCGGCGTTCGCGGCACGACGGGAAGCCTGAATCGCGGCGTTCGCGGCGTTGGTGGCCATCCGGGCTGCGTCGGCCGCACCCTTCGAGGCCTCGGCCGCCTTACGGGCCGCCTGAGCTGCCTTCACCACGTCGTTCTCCGCCAGGCGGGCCTCGGCCTCCGCGGTTTCAGCGGCCTCCTTGGCCTTGGCCGAGGCTTCCACGGCCCGGGCGCAGGCCTCTTCGGCCTCCTTCGTCCTGGCTGCGGCCGTCTTGCCCTCGCGCGTGGCGACCGCGAGGAGTTCCTCGATCTTGGACCGCTCTTGGTCACGGGCGCGGGCGATGTGCTGGCCGGTGTCGAGGAACCACTGGACGTCGGCCTCCGTGCCCGACAGGGCCCTGTTGGCGTATTTCTGCACCTCCGGGCCGGCCAGCATCAGCAGCTTCGAGGCCTCGACGCGCATGTCCTCCAGTCGGGCCGTGAACCGGTCCGTGGTCAGGAACTTCTCCAGCGCGGCCTGCGAGCCGTCGGTCAGGGCGGTGTTGCCCGCCTTGATCACAGCCTTGCCGCCAGTAGCGATCGACGCGGCGGTGGCCACCCGCAGGTCCTCCACGAGGGAGGGCTTGAAGCCGCCCGAGAGGAACGCGGAGACGGCGGAGTCATTGCCGTTGAGCGCGGCGGTGGCTTCACGACGGGTCCCCTTGCCGACGGTCGCAAGGCTGCCCAGGAGCGAGGCGCGGTTGTCCACTGCGGTTGCCGCAGCGAGCTTGACGGCCAGGAAGTTCTGCACGTCGGCGTCGGAGCCAGCCAGCGCGACGGCGGCGGCAGCGCGAACGGCCGTACCGCCCAGCACCCACGCCTTGACGACCTTGGCGCGCTCGGTGTCCGGCAGCCGGAACGGGTCGGCTTCCGGGGGCGGCGTGTCCGCCCAGGCTGCCGTGGGGTTGAGAACGAGGCTGGAGGTGGTGACGACGGCCGCGGTGGCCGCGATGGCGCCGAGAATGCGCCGCCTACTCCAATAAATGGTGTCCAAAACGGTCCTTCGCTATCGGCGCATGGGCGCACCGCACAGAATGCGGCGGTCCAGGGCGGCAAGGTGTGAGTCGCGTTTCAATCGCCGGACCGTGGAGTGCATTGCCGAGGTCCGAGAGGCGCGCAGCACGACCTTACGCGGGGCACGCCAGTCTGGCTAGCCGTTAGATGATGGTGAATCAACGGTCGTTTATGAAGCCTGGGTTCCGCAGGGCGTGCGTAGTCACCGCTCCGCCACCCAAAACGGAGACAACGCCCCTGAACGGCGCATATTCCCTGGCCAGGTCGATGGTCGACGGCTGATCGGTGTGAGTCAGATCACCCGTCGCGGCCGTCTGCCTCGGTCGACCGTCGCGGACCGCCCCCGTGCGGGCGCCCGGTGTAGAGGCTGTTCGCACGCCGAAGTCAATGCGCGAAATAGGTGGGCGGACTATCGACTTCCTCTTTCCGGACTTGATTTCAGCTCCGGGTGTGCGGTTAAGATCCCGTCGGAAGTTGGGGGCTTCCAAGGAGGGATCGACCGTCTTTGGCGCATCTCTTGTTGGCTGGACATGAGCCTTCGCATCCGTATGGAACTTTCCGGAACAGCATCCGGAACCGAAGACTGGGGTAGGGATGAAGGCACGCAAGAAGCTCGTCCGCACGGTGGCCGCGGCCACGGCCGCCGGAGCGCTGGCATGGCTGGCGCTCACGGGCGCGGGTGGCGCCGTCAGGGACACCACCGCGATGAAGGGCATCGCCGAGGAAGGCCCGGGCTACGCCATCGAGGACTTCGGCTACCCGAACGCCGACAAGATCCTCGCCGAGCAGAACATCACCCTCAAGCGCGGTGACGGCCACATCCTCCTCGCCAACTGCGCGAGCGCGACCGACCTCCTCGAGGTCTGGTCCCGCGCCAAGGAGAAGATCTGCTTCAAGGTCACCGGCACCACCGGCTACGTGACCCTGGAGATCCCCTCCGTCTTCGCCGTCAAGGGCAACGACTACTCCGCCCAGGTCGACATGAAGGTCGGCGAGGAGGACAAGACGTGGGACGTGAACAAGAACTCCTGGACCGCCGTCGGCGAGAGCGCCGACGAGCAGGGCCGCGAGTTCATGCTCATGGAGATCCGGACCTCCAAGTAGTGCCCGCACGGCACCGGCAGGGGTCGGCCAGGACCGCCGACAGGCACGGCGGCCGGATCCGTTTCCGGCCCGCCGACTGGCACGGCGGGCCGATCCGCGTCCGGCCGGCACTCGATCGCATCCCCACGCACCCGTTCACCGAAGGAAGAACCATGCTCGCATCCCTTCTGCGCCCGGCGCGGATCACCGTCCTGCTCTCCGCCACGGCGGTCGCCGCAGGCCTGGTGTCGGCCGCCCCCGCCCTCGCGGTAGCCGGACCCGAGGCCCCGGACCAGTTCACGAACAAGGCCCTAGTGAAGCTGGTCATCGGCGACGAGACCAACTCCCGCGGCTGCACGGGAGCCCTGCTCGACAACAACTGGATCATCACGGCCGCCAGCTGCTTCACAAGCACCCCTGGTACGTCGGTCCCGGCCGGCAAGCCGGCGCTGAAGTCCATCGCCACGCTAGGCGACGGCAAGGCCGTCGAGGTCGTCGACCTGGTACCCCGTACCGACCGCGACCTGGTCCTGGGCCGGCTGGCCAGCCCCGCCGCCGGTCTCCCGTGGGCCAGGATCGGCCAGAACGGTCCCGCGGCGGGCGCCGAGCTCACCGCGGTCGGGTTCGGACGTACGAAGACCGAGTGGGTACCCGACAAGCTCCACACGGGCACCTTCACCACCAACACGTCCGCCGCCGGCACCCTCACCATCACCGGCAAGGGCACCGACGTCCTCTGCAAGGGCGATACCGGCGGTCCGCTCTTCGACTCGGCCGGCTGGCTCGTCGGTATCAACAGTCGTTCCTGGCAGGGTGGTTGTCTGGGCACTCCGGCCGCGGAGACCCGCACCGGCGCCATCTCGGCGCGGGCCGACAACCTGCGGGTGTGGGCCGCGGAGGTTCGCTCACTGACGCCCGGCTGGAAGACCGAGGCCGTCGTCCAGGCGGGCACGTCCCTCTACCAGGGCATCAATCTGGCCGACAACTCCTGGACCGGCTTCACCGACGTCCAGTCCAAGGCCGGAAACGTCGGCGGCATCCGCACGGCCACCGTCGCCGGCATCGACGGCGACACCCACGTGGTGGCGCTCGGCACCAACGGCCGCATCTACCACACCATCCGCAAGGCGGACGGCACATGGCTGCAGTTCGGTGACGTGGGCGGCGAAGCCGGCGTGCTCCCCAACGTCACCCAGGTGTCCGCCGTCTCCACCGGTACCGAGGTGCAACTCGTCGCCGTCTCCAACGGCAGGGTCTTCCACAGCGTGCGCCGGGCGAACGGCACCTGGGCCCCCTTCGGCGACGTCGCCTCCGTGAGCAGCCCAATCAGCGGTGTGACCTCGATCGCCACCGCCAACAGCGGGGGCGCGCTCCAGGTCATCGCCGTCACCGGCGGCAAGACCTACCACTCCCTGCGCAACACCACCGGCAACTGGAGCGCCTGGGGCGACGTCGCCCAGGCCGCCGGCGCCACCGGCCCGGTCTCTTCCGTGGCCATGGCCGGCTCGGGCAGCACCCTCCACGTCGTCCTCGCCACCGACAACGGCACCCGCCAGTACCACACCGTCCGCCTCGACAGCGGCAGCTGGAGCCCCGTCAAGGAACTGACGGCCCACCTCGGCAACATCACCGTCAAGTCGGTGGGCGCGGCCGGTGTCGACCACAACGTCGACTTCGCCTTCACCACCAGCGACAACCGGGTCGTGCAGACCACCCGCAACACCGCCGGCGCCATCTTCACCAACCCGGTCACCGTGCCCACGATCCAGGGCATCGCGGCCACCCCGCTGGGCTCCATCGCCCTCGCCGGCACGCTCTGACCCCGACCATCCCTCCACACACTCCGCACCCGCCCACCCGCCCCTTTACTTCGGGCGGGTGGGCGGCCCCAGCAACGGCCGGGCAACCCGGCCTTCACCTCACCGCCGGCAGTGGCACCTCGGCGTAGGCCGCGTGGGCGACCCGTCCTCATCTCGTCGTCGCCCGGCGGGGGCCTGCTCAGGGTGCTGCCCAGGCTCGCGGAGATCGAAAGGGACCTGATCCTGCGCCGCAGACGGGCAGAGGAAGGGCAGTGGCTCGGCGAGATCGAAGGCATCGACATGACCTTGACCTTCGTCCGAACCAAGCAGGCCGACGCCGCCCGCCTTACACGCCGGACCCCCATCGCCCTCGGTATCCCGACCAACCGCTGACCCGAATAAGACCCTGAGGCTCACCAACTTGTTCGCGAGCTTGGGCGGCAGCAGAGGGCGGAGTTGTGAAACGTCTCGGGTCGCGGCCGCCTGAATCCCTTCCAGTTGAGCTGGACACGGCCGCTGCCTGATGCTGCCTCCGGGCGGTCGTATTCGCGCGGACCTCATGTGAAGTCCCGGGCTACTGACGCCTTAAAGAGTGTTTCGTCCCATCGGGGGTGTTTGGTAAGTCACGCAGTGTCAGCGGGTTGGGGGCCACGCATGGAGGCGTGTGAGGATCCGTCCGTGGAGTGCGATGTGTGTGGACGGGCGATGTGGCGACGGCCGGGGCTGCCGACTGAGGGGGAAGAGGAGATCTGGTCCTGTTCCTGGTGCCACGCCGCCACGCATGTGGGTGGCGAGTGGTTCGAGGTCTCGCGGCCGCCGTATTTGCCCGTGGAGATGCGCTGGGAGATAGCCGTCGCGGACGGCCTTTCCGCCGACGTTGCCCACGCCTTCGGCGTCTTCGACAGGACGCTGTGCGGAATCCAGGTGGCCGGTATGTCGCCGTCGGATCACTGGTGGCTGCCGGAGCGGGAGAGCGCCTGTGGCGCCTGCCAAGAGGCGGCGGGTGTCATCGATGACCGCTGGCCGCAGGAAATGAGGGGCGAGGACGCGCGGGTCAGCGTGGCCCGGCGGCTATGAGTCCTTCCAGTTCGGAGTCGACTCTCGTGTGAGCCTGCGGCTCATGAGGTCGATCATCGCGATGCGGATTATGGCTTCGGATCGGTGCGGGTGGGTTTCGTAGTCGCGGGCGAGGCGGCGGTGGTTCATGAGCCAGCCGAAGGTCCGCTCGACGACCCAGCGCCGCGGGATGACCTTGAAGCCCTTCTGGCCCAGGTCGCGGCGGGTGACCTCGACGTCGATGCCGAGGGTGGCGCCGTGTTCGATGGCCTTGGTTCGATAGCCGGTGTCGGCCCAGGCCTTGGTGATCCTGGGGTGGGTCTCGGCAATGTGCGAGAGCAGGTGGATGCCGCCGGCGTTGTCGGAGACGCTGGCCGCGGTGACCCAGTCCGCGAGGAGGAGGCCGAGGGTGTCGACGCCGATATGGCGTTTGCGTCCTGCGATCTTCTTGCCCGCGTCGATGCCCTGGCCGGCGGCCGGGACGTTGGCGGAGGTCTTGACGCTCTGGGCGTCCAGCACGCACGCGCTCGGTTCGGCATCCCGGCCAGCGGCCTCCCGAACCAGTCGGCGGAGCAGGCCGTTGAGCTGGTCGAACACGCCCTCCTTCTGCCAGGCCGCGAAGTATCCGTAGACGGTTTCCCATGGCGCGAAGTCGTGGGGAAGGTAGCGCCAGGGGATCCCAGTCCGGTCCACATACAAGACCGCGTCCATGATCCGACGCAGGTCGTGCTCGGGCGGCCGCCCGATGTCCAGGCCCTTCCCTCGTCGCTCGGCCCGCCAGGTCGACAGAATGGGCTCAAGCAGCTCCCATCGGGCATCGGACAGGTCACTCGGATACGGCCGCTGTCGGGACACGTTTCGATAGTTCCGTCGGCAGGCACACAGCCATAGGGCGCAAACAGGGGTGACTGGGGGCGCCTTGGGATCAGACAGGAGCGAACGGGCGGAAACGCGCCTGGTAATCGAATCAGCCGTCTCTCACATCACGGATAGCGACCCTGGCCTCAGCAGTCCCTGCCCACTCGGCCACCCATACAGCTGTCAAACACCCCCGATGGGACAAAACGCTCTTTTAGAGGGTGTTAAGAGATCCTCTGCGCCAGTACGTCGGTTTCGTGGCTGCCAGGTTTGGGGCGTTTACTCCCTTACCTGCCACCTCGCGCTCAT
>NZ_JBEXOV010000180.1:0-7695 GCF_040611715.1 Streptomyces sp. NPDC006544
GGGCAGGCCGAATGGAACACGGCCACCGCCGCCCTCCTTGGCGCGGGCGTGAACCCTGTGAACCTCATGGGCCGGGCCTGGACTGGGGTGCCGACCGCCCGCCGCATGGTCGCCCTCGCACAGGCCGCGAAGGCGGCCGGCGTGCGCCTGGCCCTGCTGTCCAACAGCTTCGGCATGGACCCGCACAACCCGTACACCCATGCAGGGGTCTGGGACCTGTTCGATGTGCAGGTCGTCTCCGAGGTGGTCGGCCTTGCCAAGCCTGATCCGGCGATCTACCACCTCACCCTTGACCGGCTTGGCCTGCGGGGCGAGGAGTGCGTGTTCGTGGACGATCACCCAGTGAACTTGCCCCCGGCCGCCGCCCTCGGCATCACAACCGTCCTCGCGACCGACGAGGCCGCAGCCGTCGCCGAGCTCGAAGCGATCCTGGGGGTGTCGGCCGTCTTGACGGCCTGACCTCGTCAACTTCCGGCCGGGCAAAGGCTGTCGCCGCACCGCCAGCGCCTGTACGGTCCGTGCCTGACCCATAACAGGAGGTGTATGCGCGTGCAGTGGTCGGAGTTCACCACCGCCGAGCGAATGAAGACGCTCCGCAGCGGCATGACCCAAGAGCAGTTAGCGGAAGCCGCCACTGTATCCGTCGGTGTCGTTCGGAAGCTGGAGCGAGGAGGGACGGCATCCCTGCCATCCCTCCTCGCTATTGCCGACGTCCTCGGCACCGACATCGCCGTCCTCCTCGGCCAGCAGGCCCCCCGCCGAGCCATGGACCGCGACGAACGCGCCGCCCTGCGCGCCGTCTCCGCCGCCGCCCACGATGCCGCCATAGGCATCCCCGCCGACACCACCCCTGGCACCGTGGATGAACTCCGGGCCATCGTCCGTCTCACCGACGCCGCCTACTGGTCCGGCCGCTACACCGACTTAGGCACCCTCCTCACCCGCCTCCTCCCGGAAGCCCGAGCCCGCTACGACCACGCCGACCACGAGGAGAAGACCGCCGCCGCCGGGGTTCTGATCGACACCTTCCAGACCGCAGGCATGATGGCGAACCTGCTGGGCTCCCGCGACCTCGCCTATGCCGCCCTCACCTACGGGCGGCAGCTCGCCGGGCAGGCCGGGGACGACCTCCGGGACGCGCACCTCGCCGCCACAACAGCGTGGGTCAACCTCCGCGACGGCCGTACCGCCCAAGGGTTCGCGCTCGCCGCCGCGCAAGCCGACCGCATCGAACCGAAGATGAGCGAGCACGACCCCGACAGGCTGTCCGTGTACGGGCAACTCGTCACGAACGCCGCCGTCGCCGCCTCCCGCGGCGGCGCCCCCGACGACACCGCCCGCGAATACCTGTCCCAAGCCCACGCCGTGGCGGCCCGTATTGGCGCCGAACACGCCCGCGGTGACCACGCACAGCCCTACGGCCCCATGTACGCCGCGACACAGGCCATGTCCATCGCAGTCGCGCTCGGCGACACCAGCGGCGCCCTGCGCATCATGGACACCGTCCGCCTGGACGCGAGCGTGCCCCTGGCAACCCGCGCCCGCTTCGGCCTCGACGTCGCCCTCACCCACCTCGAAGCCCGACATTGGGATCAGGCCGCTAACTCCCTCGAAGCCGTCTGCCGCCTGGCCCCCGGATGGGTCCGCCACCAGATGCTCCCCGGCGTCATCATCAGCCGCCTCGCCGGAGTCTCCGTCTCCCGCCTGCGTACCCTCTCCCACGCCGCCGGGGTTCCCCTTGGCCTCCACTGACCCGCCCCACCTCCTTGCTACGTCCCGTGGTAGCCGCACGGCCCTTAGCGGCCCGACTGCCACGTGGCATAGCAGCCCCCCGGCCCCCCCGACTGGCCACTGCCGCGGCCCGTAGCACCCACACTCGCCACGAACTCCCGTACCTGCCACGGCCCGTGCCTGGGAAGACGGCGCTGCCAGAGCCACGCTTGGGGCATGCCGAAGAACCCGCCCGGCGTCCTCGGACACGTCCCCGTCGCCGTCTACTCCTGCACCGACGACCCGCGCACCGTACGAGCCGCCGAGACCCGCGGCCGCCACTACGCCGACTCCCGCCACTGGCAGGTGGCCGGAGCCTGGTCCGACCTCGGCCCGGCCGTCCCGCTTGACACCCGGGCCGGATGGAAGGCCGTCACCGACGCCCTCGACGCGGGCAAAGTCCGCGGAATCGTCGTCGCCGACACCAGCCACATCGCCGCCGACCCGGCGCAGTTCGCCGCACTCGGCGTCCTGCTCCGCGAGCGCGGCGGATTCCTCGTGTACACCACCGTATCCCCTATGCGCCGAACCCCCCGGCCAGCACCAGCGGCGCCGCAACCTCGCCGAAGCCGCCGCCGGATGGTCATTCACCAGCGACACCACGGAGGCCGAGGCGTGATCGGGCCCCATTCTCAGACGACCACCCCGTACGGCACGCCAAGCCCCCACCTCCTGGAGCGCGCCGATGATGGCTACGCCCGGTTCCTCGACGGCCTCACCGACGAGGGCACCGGCCTCTGCCCCGCCTTCGACGGTGCCCAGCAGGCAAGCCGGCACCCGGGCGTTGACCAGGCGACTGCGGGGGCGAGGTGACCACCATGAGCCGCGCCCGCGCCCGCGTCCGGTCCCCGTACAAGGTGGGCGACACAGTCACCGGCACCACCTACGTTCGCGCGGAGGACCGGATTCGGGTGACGCCCGAACGCGTCAGCGGCATCGTCGTCCAAGTCGGCTCCGGATGGGATGGCGTGGACGCCGACGCTGCTTACCTGTGGCTGCGCCTGACTTGCGGCCGCGAGGCGCAGGTACTCATACGGGGCGCAGAGCGGGTGACTCCGTGAAACGGCGCAGACGCCCGCCTGCCGGGTGCAGGCCACGCAACGGCCGCCTGCACCCTCAGTGTCGTGGTCGCCGACGAAGCCGACGCCACCGCCGCCGCGCCCTGGCCGACCACTGCCCAACCCGGCCACGGCGCCGACACAAGCCATTCATTGTGGTGCCGGGACCGCAGCACCTTATAGCCCCCGGCCCCGCCGCGACCGAACCCCCGCGCGCACCGTGGCGGGGCCGAGCCCTTGAACTGCCCAGCGCCCGGCACGACTTCCCCGACCGCCCCCCTACGGCACCGGCCCCGGGCCGCGGGAACGCCACGACTTCCCGCCCGCGACCGCGGACCGGGACACTGCACCATCACCACGAAGGGAACCCCCGCCATGGCCAAGCACAGCCCGCCCCCGCCGAACCCCTCGCCGGGCCAGCCCGCGCCCCCGCCGCCGCCGCCGAACCCCGACACCAGCACGCCGCCCGGTGGAGGGTCGCACCGCAAGTGACCACCCACGCACCCCCGGAGCGCCCCAGCCGCACAGAGCTGGGGCGCTGCCTCATGTCCAGTGGTGCCCTGTCCTCAGATTGGGCGCCCGCGTTCGCGGCCGTCGACCGTGCCCTCTTCCTGCCCCGTCGGATGTGGCCGTTCCTCCCCGCCGAACATGCGCAACGACCCGACGGCGTGGCGGCCGCCCGCACTATCACCGTCGACCGCGGCAAGGACCCGGCGGCCTGGTACGGGTACGCCGACGCCGACCTGTCGATCGTCACGCAATGGGACGATGGCGATCACCAGGGTGAAGCACCCGGCCGGGTGCCGACCTCGTCGTCCTCCATGCCGACCGTGGTCTACAGCCTGCTCCGCGAGACAGCCGCCGAGCCGGGCATGATCGTCTTCGACGCAGGCACCGGCACAGGCGAGACCGCCGCGCTCCTGGCCCACCGGTGCGGGGCCGCCAACGTCGTCAGCATGGACGTGGACGGCGCCGTCACGGCAGCCGCCCGCACCGCCCTCGCCGCGGTCGGCGACGGCCCCCGCGTGGTCACCGGCGACGCCCTAGCCGGCCACCCCGACCGTGCCCCGCTCGACCGGGTACTGTGCACGTTCGGCGTCCGGGAGATCCCGGCCGCATGGATAACTCAAGTACGGCCCGGCGGCCGCATCACCGTCCCGTACGGCACCCACTACAGCAGCCGGGACGCCCTGCTCCGCCTCACCGTCCACGCCGACGGCACCGCGTCCGGCCCGTTCGTGACCGGGCTGGAGTTCATGAAGGCGCGGGCGCACCGGCTGACGTGGCCAGACCACGCCGACTACGTCACCACCTGGCCCGGCGCCACTGGCGCCATCGTCCAGCCCGACCAGCTTGCCGACACCGACGCCATGCATGCCCTGTCCCTGACCGTTCCCCACATCACGCACACCCTGTATGCCGAGGATGGGGGTACCCCGGTCGGGTGGTGGTACTCCCTCACGGACCGGTCGTGGGCGTCCGTGCGCTGGCCCGACCCTGAGGGACCGGGCATCGTCCACCAGCACGGGCCCCGCCGCCTGTGGGACACCATCGAGTCCGCCTACCAGTGGTGGGAGGATCAAGGGCGGCCTACCCTTTCGCGGTTCGGCCTCACACTCACCCGAGACGGTGCTGCACCATGGGTGGACGAACCCGGCAACATGGTGCCCAGGGCACGCTGGCGGTAAGGAGAGACCGTGGACAGCAGCGACACCCCCCAGCAGCCGCCCCGTCGCAACTCCCTTGAGGCATGGGCGGCCCGGCGGGAGCGACGCCGGGAGTCCGACCAGTGGATCACCGGCACCCGTCGCGTGGTCCCCCTCGCCGGCGGCGGCGGCGCCTCCCACCTACATCCAGATGCCCCGCGCCTGCTCCTCGAACGGCAGGGGGACACCGGCGGGTGGACGCCGGTCGGCGTCGCCGCGAACCACGCCGAAGCCGCTGCCTGGCTCAACGAATGACCCGGCCCGTACGGCCCGAGCGAGGCACCACCCCCGTCGCGCTGGGGGCGGGATCTCACCCAACCTGCTGATCAGGGGGAACAGTGAGCGCGGGACGGATGTCACGTACTCACATCGCGTGGCTACACCGCATGTCCTCGTGAGAGGAACGAGCGAGGTGTCCTCTCCGCTGTTCCGTCGGCCCCTGCCGGGAGGCGCTGAACGGTGCGGGCATTGGGGTTGACAGTCCAACGTTGTCCTGAGCCTCTGCCCGAGGTCCTTGAAAGGCGGGGCATTGGGGTGCCCGAAGTCAGACGGGCCCGCCGATGGCCCGGCGGCGGTGCGCCCAGTTTCTCGGGCGGATGTGATCGGTGGCGTGTGTAGACATGGGGGGAACCATGACGGGCTGTCAGGGGAGGGAATCATGGGGGGAAGTCAGAGGGGGGAACCATAGAGGGAAGCGGTCCGGACGGCAGGTCCGCATTTTGCCTGCTCAGGGCCCATTTTTCGGCCGGTGAGTGCGCAGACTTTCTTTTGTGTGGGGGAGGAGGGGGAAGGGATTGAGCGGGCATGGAGCCAGTGGCGCAGGGGGCCTTGGGCTGCGTAGATTCTGGGGCTGGGGTCCGGTTGCCGGCGGAGCCCTGGGTCTCGTGAAGGAGCTGGGGCTGGAGCATGAGGAGAGCGCTTAGGGAGCTGCGGGCTTTGCGTGTGGTTCCTTTCGCACGGTGTTGTCCTGCGGACAGCCCGCACCAATTCGGGAGGGCTCCAGCTGTGACCAGGACCGCTGGTTCCCGGCAGAAGCTGCAGACCTGGCGCCGGTTGGGCCGGCTCTTCCTGGCGCTGGGTGCTGTCTGTCTCGATCACGGTCGCGTGCGCCGCGTACTTGGTGCTGGCCCGGGCGACTCCCTTCAGAACAGACTTACCGCGGCCCGCTGGACTCCGTCCTGCAGCTGACCCACTTCGTGATCCGCGAGGGTGCCCTCCGGCCGGTGTCGGCCCCGTCTAGGCGCTGGCGCCGCCGGTTTCCGGCATCTGCCGCTCCAGCCGCGGGAGAGTCTTAGGCGTCCGTGCCCCGTCCGGGACGGGGGACAGGCGGGGTCCGGGCTCAGGGGCGTCGCCGCGCCCTCACCCGCACAGCTTGCGCCGCACCCGAAATGAATGTGGTGGGCGCCCACTTCCGCCTGAGGCGGGTGGTAAGGGCGCCGGCCGACCGAAGAACACATCGCGATGGTGGATCCCCCCGCTCTCTCTCCTGCCTAGTCCCGTCGCCCGCCGGGAGTTTGTTGCGATTCTGCTACCAAACCCCCGAATTTTAGGGGTTTCTGACGGACAGTTTGGTTGCGATTTTGCTACCAAAGGCAGGAGATCGGTCAGTGCCTACTGACACACCGTGCAGAGATATGTCAGTGCTGTACTGACGTATCTCCAAAGGCTCGTCCTCCTGACCAGCCGAAACATGTCCGCTTCCCTCTTAGTGGGCGTTAAGTCCGTTTCTGGTAGCGGCCTCGTCCGGGTTGGGTGAGGAAGCCTTGGCGGGTGAGTCGTCCGAGGCGGCTGCGGGTGATGTTGACGGATGCTTCGTCGGTGGGCATGTCGAGGAGTTCGTGCAGGTCGCGGGCCCGGAATGGCTGGTCGGGGTGCTGGTTGAAGGCGTCGAGGATGGCCTGGTAGGCGGTGCTCGACTCGGGCGGATCGGGTTCGGTGCCGGTAGGTGCGAGTTCGGTAATGACCTTGCGGGTGGTGGCGAGGTCCGCGAGGCGAGCTTCGGTCTCGGTGAGGGCGGCGGTGAAGTGTGCGATCTGATGGCGGAGTTCGTCTGCCCGGGCCGTGGCCTCGTTCTCCTGGAGGTGAAGGTCCACCAGGAGTTCGGTGATGTTCACGCGGCCAGCCCGATGGTGTCGCGCCAGGTCGGCGTGGGTGTGGTGAGGCGGCGGGCCATGTTGGCGGTGGAGGCCCAGTAGACGCGCGAGGCGGAGGTGTCGGGCCGGTGGTCGTACTCCCGGGTCAGACGCCGGTGGAGCATCAGCGTGCCGTTCGTCTGCTCGACCACCCACCGCTTGGGCTGCGGGACGAACCCTTTGCCCTGGTCAGCGGGGTTGCGGCGGACGACCTCGACGTCGATGTCCAGCAGCGCGCCGTGAACGATGACTTCGTCCTTGAAACCCTGATCCACCAGCACCTTCTCCAGGCGCATCCCGCACCGCTCGGCGGCCTGATCCAGCAGAGCGGTGCCGGCGGCGTTGTCGTGCGCGGAGGCGGCCAGGACAACGACGCCGATGATCAGCCCCAGCACGTCGACGGCAAGTCCCCGCTTGCGGCCCGAGACCTTCTTGTTCGCGTCCAGCCCCGTCGTGGTCCCGGGGACACCCGCCGCAGCGCGGACGGACTGGGTGTCGATGATCACGAGGGACGGGTCCTCTAATCGGCGGGCCTTCTCCCGCACCTGGCAGCGCAGGAGTTCCTGAATCCGCTGGTCAAGCCCGTCCTCACGCCACAGCCTGAAGTAGTAGAACACCGCCGACCAGGCTGGCAGGTCATGCGGCAGCATGCGCCACTGACAACCCGTCCGGTTCTGATAGAAGATCGCGTTCACGACCTCCCTCAGGTCACAGGACCCGGGATCCCCGGTCGCCGACCGCGCCACCCGCCCCTGCTTCCAGGCCGTGATCATCGGCTCGATCAACGCCCACTGCCCATCCGATAAGTCGCTGAGGTACGGCTCTCTCTTCACGGCCGCATCTCAACATGGACATGCCCACCAGGCAGCCCGGACAACGATCAGTACCACGATCGAGCGATCACGAACCAACGAAGATCGGACTTAACGCCCTCTTAGAGGGTGTTAAGAGATCCTCTGCGCCAGTACGTCGGTTTCGTGGCTGCCAGGTTTGGGGCGTTTACTCCCTTACCTGCCACCTCGCGCTCAT
>NZ_JBEXOV010000181.1:0-7537 GCF_040611715.1 Streptomyces sp. NPDC006544
TATTTCTTTAGTTAGGCGTACTATCGGCATCATGCGCGACTTGAGCCCCAGGAGGCGCTCACTGGTCCTGGCGATCTGCTGCATGAGCCTGCTGAGCGCGGCCTGCTCCTCGGGCCGTCCCTGGGCGCGCGCGGCCCCGTACGCCTCGTCGCGCACGGCCGGGTCGAACCAGTACACGAGTGCCAGGATCCCGTCGTCGATCACCGATTCGCGGTGGATCAGCCGGATTCCGACCGGTGACCACCAGGTCAGCGGCACGGGCCGCGCCCCGCAGGGGGAAAATCCGCGCAGTGCCGCCCAGAGCGGCCGCAGCCGCCGGTAGCGGCTGTAGTCCCGCCACGGCGCCGATCCGCCGACCAGGGGGACGAGGAACCCGCAGCCCACCAGCAGGGCCGCGACGGCGCCCAGCGGCGGCGCCACGGACGTGGACAGGTAGTCCAGGTCCCCACCGCTCCAGCACGCGGCCATCGCCGTCCACTTCACGCCGAGGAAGGCCAGGTCGAACACCCCGCCGGACATGAGCAGCGCGAGTCCCGTACGCAGCGGCCACATCGCGGGGTCCAGACGGCGGAGCCACTTCCAGCAGAGCACCGTGAGCGCGGTGCTGCCGACGGTGTGCGCCGTCAGGTAGCAGACGATCATCTCGCGCAGCCAGGGCGTGTCGGCGTAGTACGTGTCCATGTCCCGCAGCCGTTCGTCCGGCGCGTCGCCCAGGGCGAACAGGACGACGATCGCCACCGTCACGGCGCCGTACGCGACCACCGTCAGCCGGGTGGCCCGGTGCACGGCAGGGGTGGGGGGACCGCTCCAGTGGAGGATCAGCACGATGCAGGCGCCCGAGAAGGCCGTGAGCAGGCTGTACACCAGGGGAGCCGAGAAGTTGACGACGCCGGTCGTCTTGTTGACGGCGACGATGGTCGGGGGCGCCGAGAGGAACACGGCGAGCGCGCCCACGACGAGGAGGGTGCAGACGGCGCGCATGAGGGGCTGGTCCCAGCCCCGTCGTAACGTCGGCGCCTTGACGACGAGTGCCGTGGCGATCACCACGCCCGGCACGTAGAGGACGAGGCTTTCGATCATCGGGCCTGTCCGACGGGGTCGGCGGGTCCGGAGAGGTCGACGGTCGCGGCCGTGCCGGCGGCCGGCGCGGGCGCGGTCGGTGCGTCCTGGTCGAGGCCCGCGACGGCACGCTCGGCCGAGGTCAGCGGCGCCGCCTTCAGCGCGCCCCGCTCGGAGGCCCGCAGCACCTCCCACACCACGCCCGGGCGCACCCAGTACGTCGGCGCCCGGTTCATGGTGATGACCTGGAGCAGGGCGGCGGTGAGCGATTCCTTGGTGGTGGCGCCCGTCATCAGCCGGTCGACGTACCCGTTGAGGAGCCCCGCGCCCGGCCGGGGCTTCATGCCGGTGGCCCCCGGGTACAGGATGTCCTGCGAGGTCGCGAGGTCCCAGGCGACGGACACCTGCGGGGCGATGGCACGCTGCGCCTCGCGGCCGATGCCCGGGTGTGCGAGGCCCTTGGCGCGCAGCAGCGTACGGACGGCCAGCAGGCCCTGGGCGGCGACGGTCATGCCCTGCCCGTAGAGCGGGTTGAAGGTGGCGACCGAGTCGCCCACGGCGAAGAACCCGTCGGGGAGTTCGGCCTTCTCGAAGAAGATCCGGCGGTTGGCGGTGCCCTGGGTGACGGCTACGTCGGTCAGCGGCTCCCTGCCCTCGAGGAGCTCGCCGACGATCGGGTCGCGGACCCCCTTGGCGAAGGGGATGAAGGCCTCCGGGTCGCCGGTGGGCTGGCCGCCGCGGGTGCCGGACAGGGTGGCCTGCCAGCGGCCGTTCTCGATCGGGACGATCGTCGCGGTCTGGCCGGGTACGGGCACCCGGGGATCGGACTGGACGTTGACGATGGGGAAGCCCAGGGCGTGGGCGCCTTCGGGGGCCTCGAAGATGCGCGTCGCGTAGACGAGCCCGGAGTCCACCCCGGCCTCCTTGAGGCCGCTGACGCCCAGTGCCTCCAGCCAGGTCCGGGAACGGGATCCGCGGCCGCTCGCGTCGACCACGAGATCGGCGGTGACCAGGCGGTTCTCCTCGCCGGGGGTGTCGACGCGGACACCGGTGACCCGGTCGGCGGTGCCCTCCAGGCCGCGGACCCGGCCCTGCTGGAGCGTGGTCACCCCGGCCAGCCCCATGACGCGGGAGCGGATCACCGAGTCGAGGAGGTCGCGGCTGCAGGAGATGTTGAACTGCATCTCGCCGTGGCGGGGCAGCCAGCCCTGCGCGGTCTTGGTGACCAGGTCGGTGGGCAGGCTGCGGCGGAAGGCGCCGGCGGCCGTCCAGTCGTCGGTGATGCCGGGCAGGATCTCCTCGATGGCGCGCGCCCCGCCCGACCAGAGGAGGTGGGTGTGCCGGGCCTGGGGGAGTCCGCGCCGTGGCTCCGGCCCGTCCGGCAGGGTGTCCGCGTCGATGATCGTGACCGTCGCGTGCTCGGCGAGGACGGCTGCGGCGAGCAGGCCGGCCAGGCTGCCGCCGATGACGACGGCGTGGCGGGGCGGGGAAGACTGGGTCATCGTGTGGTGCTCTCTGTCAGGGCCGATCGGAGCGCATCGGCGGAGGAAGTGCGTCGGCGGGAAAGGCGGCGGTCAGCCGTCGGGTGTGGTCACCGGGACCGCGCTCAACGTCCCCAGCCGAACGAGCTCGTGATGCGTTCGATCGCTTCGGGGACCTGTTCCTCCCGGGGTGGTGGAAGGAACGCCTTGAGGATCTTGCCGAGGTGCAGCCCGAAGGTCTCCGCCCGGATCTCCGCCGGGTCCTCCCGGTCGGCGCGGGCCGCCGCCTGCCGGACGACGGAGCCCAGTCGGCGGTCGGATCGCAGCAGCCCGGCGAGGCTGCCGTTGCGGGCGGTCAGCCGCGCGGCCACGTCCATGCCCGGTCCGTGGTGGTCGCAGGTGCCCTCGTCCACGTGCCACAGCTCGTGGCAGGCGATGACGAGCTGGTGTTCGGGCCGGGTGTGCTCCTCGATGACGAGGAGGTCGCGTTCCTCCAGCCCGAGCCACAGCCCGCTGGCCGTGTCGGGAGGGAAGGCGGCGAACCGGAACTCGACCGGCCGGCTGCCGCGCACGCGTCCGTAGGCGGCGCAGACCGCGCCGATGATGTCGGAGGCTCCCGCGGGCGGGGTCAGGCGCGCGGCCGCCAGCAGGTCGGCGCCGAGTCCGCGCATGGCCCGTGTGGTCCTCATGGTGCTTCCCCCTCGGCAGGTGTGGCATGGGCGGTCCGCTCGCCGGCGCCGGGCCGGTCCTTCCCGGCGCGGCCGTCGGCCGTGTGGTCCTCGGCGCGGGGGCAGGCGGCGGCGCGGCCGTCCGCTCTCCGCGCGGCGGGCGCGGCCGGCCGGCCCAGCTGTCCCTCCCGCGCGAGCAGGTCGTCCAGGTGGTCGGCCAGTGACTTCCAGCCGCCCGGCGAGAGCTTGCCCGCCCGGGTGACGATGCTGCGTACGTCGTGGGCCCGCATCACGGCGAGCATCGGGTTCTCGGCGGGCCGCTCCGCGGACCGCAGTTCGCCCTCGATCCCGCCGAGGGCGGCGGTGAGCGCCTCGGTGTCGTCGGCCAGCAGGAACCCGCTCTCGACTCCGTAGAAGCGCTGGATTCCGGCGGCGGCCGCGAGGTTGGGCAGACCCTCGCCCCGCGCGAGGCGGGTCAGCGACTGGCCCGTCGCGTCGAAGGACCCGGCGATGGCGGTGAGGGAGTGCGGCTGGCCGTCTTCCCGGGGCCGGGTGCGGCGCAGGTGCTCGAACCGTTCGCGGACCTGCTCCTTCAGCGGGAGCCGGGGCGGATCGCCGTCGAGGGTGAGCCGGATGGCGTGCGGGGTGATGCCGGTGAGGTACGAGAGGTGTTCGAGGTTGTCCGCACCGCCGGTGGGGCCGCCCGCCGGTCCGGCCCCGGCGGTGGCCAGGGCCCGCTCCACCGCGCTCTTGCTGTCGGCGAGGAGGAAGCCCGCGTAGACCCCGAAGAACCGCTGCACGCCGGCCGCGTGACCGAGCCGGAGCAGTCCCGTGCCTGCGTTGAGCGGACCGAGTGAGGCGCCGGGCGCGTCGAAGTCCTCGGCGATGGCGGCGAGCGGCCAGGGGCGGCCGTGCTTGTCGCGGCGGGTGGCGCGCAGCCGCAGGAAGCGCTGGTGCACCCGCTCGTACAGCGGCAGTTCGGCCGCGGTGCCGGCCAGCACCCGGTGGATGCGGGCCGGTTCGACCCCGGAGAGGTGGCCGAGCCGCTCCACGGCGAGCACGTGCGCCGGGTCCTGGCCGCGCCGCTCCGCCAGTTCCGCGACGCGTGCCCAGGCAGCGGCGAGGTCGGACCGGACGGCGGCTGGCACCGGGCGTATCTCCGTCAGTAGAGAGAAGGTTCGAGACGGTTGCTCTGTGTGAACCCTAGCCCTCGATTCTGTGGCGGGCCAGGGCGTCCCCCCACCTTTCTTTCCGTCCAGCTCAAAGAAGGTGGGGCCGCCGGTGCCATGACTCCGCAGGTAATCGACCCCGCCGGGGCGCGGCGGCACAGTAGCGGCATCGGGTCCCGGGGCCGCGCACTCGGCTCCGGGACCCGGGTCACCCGTACTCCCACCAGCGCGTTCGACCGTCGACGGAGGCTGATCCGCCATGTCCGCAACCCTGCTCCACACCGTAGCCCGCACCACCGTCCCGCAGGCCGCGCTGCGCCGCGTCCTCGCCCTCGACGCCGTCGTCACCGCGGGCAACGGCCTCGCCTACGCCGCCTTCTCCGCACCCCTGGGCCGGCTGCTCGGCGTCGGGCAGGAGCTGCTGCTGGTACTGGGCGCCGTGCTCGCGCTCTACGGTGCGGGCGTCGGCCTGCTGGCCTCGCGGCGGGAGCCCCCGGCCCGGCCGGTGAAGCTCGTCGTCGAGCTCAACTACGCCTGGGCCGCGCTCAGTGTCGTCGCCCTCTTCGCCTGGTTCGCCCCCACGAGTGCCGGGGCGGTGTGGATCGCGGCGCAGGCCGTCGTGGTCGCCGCCTTCGCGCTCCTGCAGCAGCTCGCGCTGCGCGCCGGCTCAGGGCGCCAGTGACCGCAGGTACTTCACCGTCGCGGGGTCGGCCGGGAGCAGGGTCTCGATGGCCAGCTCGGCGACGGTCACGTCCATCGGCGTGTTGAAGGTGGAGATGGACGAGACGAAGGAGAGCAGGTGCCCGTCGTGCTCGATCCGCAGGGGCAGCGCGATGGAGGCGAGCGCCCCGTCCGGTGCGTCCTCGCCGGGCCGCTCCGCCGCCGCGGCCGGCACCGGATAGGCCGAGACCTCCTCGTACAGCGCGCGCAGCGGCGCCGAGCGGGCCAGCGCGATCTGCCGCTCCATCTGGGCCAGCAGGTGCCCCCGCCACTCGGCCAGGTTGTGGATCCGCGGGGCCAGTCCCTCGGGGTGCAGGGTCAGCCGCATGGCGTTCAGCGGACCGGCCAGCAGGTGCTCGGGCATCCCCTCCAGCAGCATCATGATGCCCCGGTTGGCGGCCACCACGTCGTACGTGGCGTCCACCACCAGTGCCGGATACGGCTCGTAGCCGGTCAGCAGCCGCTCCAGTGCCTCGCGCAGCACCTCCATCGAAGGATCGTCCAGCGGCGTGTGCGCGTACCGGGGTGCGTAACCCGCCGCCAGCAGCAGGGCGTTGCGGTCCCGCACCGGGACGTCCAGGTGCTCCGCCAGCCGCAGCACCATCTCCTCGCTCGGCCGCGAGCGGCCGGTCTCCACGAAGCTGATGTGCCGGGAGGAGGAGTCGGCGCGGCCCGCCAGCTCCAGCTGGCTGATCCCGCGCCGCTCCCGCCACGTGCGGAGCAGTGATCCCACCGTTGCCGTCGTCGTCATGCCCCCGACGGTAACCCGGCGCGGCTCACCCCAGGTCGAAGGCGTTCGGCAGGCCGAGCCGGTAGCGCCACAGGTCGTTGCGTTTGAAGGATTCCACTTCCGGCGCCCGGTACAGCGGCGTCACCGCGCACCGCGGCGCCGTCGAACCGTCGCGGTCCAGAAGTGAGTTGACGGCGGCGCGGGCCGAGGCGTTCGCTCCCTCCATCGTCGCCAGGTCGATGTCGACGGCCACGTAGTCACCGCTGAGGAAGAAGTTGGGGATGCGGGTGCCCGCGCTCGGCCGGTTGTGGAAGGTGCCGGTCGGGTGGATGAGCAGCTGGTCCTGGTTGGTCGGGTGCGGCGTGCCGATCCCGTCCACTCCCGGGTCCAGGAACCACGAGTGCAGTTTTCCGTCGGACAGCAGGGTCTTCCCCGTGTCGTTGAGCGAGGCCTTCAGCTGCGCCCACACCTCGCGTGCGACCTCCTCGCGGGTGCACTCCTTGGCCGTCTTCCCGTACAGGATCCCGGGCCTGTCCCACTCGGAGATGTCCACCGAGAGGCAGTCCACGGCCGAGCCGTCCCCGTAGTCGGCGGGGAAATCGCGCGCGGGCCAGTGCTCGGCCTGCTGGATCGCCGTCAACGACCACGGGGAGTCGACGCAGTTGAGGTGCCCGTGGACGAGGGGTGCCCGCTCGGTCAGGTAGAACTGGATGCCGGTCATCCAGTCGGTCTGAAGCTGGTCGCACCGTGCGAGCATCGGATCGGCCGCCCGCAGGGCGGGGCTCCAGGTGCGGCGGGCGTGCTCGACCGGCAGCGCGCTGACGTAGTGCTCGGCGGTGACCGTCCGGGCCGTGCCCGCCGGATCCTCGACGAGGACCCCGCTCACGCGACCGGCCGCGTACCGCACCTCCCGCACGGTCCAGCCGATCCGGAACTCCACGCCCAGGGACCGCAGATGGGCCTCCCACGGGTCGATCCAGGCCTCGTTGGTCGGCAGGTTCAGGATCCGGTCCGGCGGCCCGTCCGCGCCGCGACCCAGCAGGTTGAAGACGAAGGCCTCGCCGAGCGTGCCGACGGTACGGGTGGAGGCCTCCTCGGCCTTGGTCGCCACGATGTTGCGCGTCACCCCGATCGCGAGGATGCGCTGGTACTCGCTCGACATCCGCGCGGCCCGGGTGAACTCCCACCAAGGGGTGCGCTCCCACTGCTCGTTGCGCCGTTCGTCGCAGCTGGTGAGGAAGACGAGCGCACGGTCGACGAAGTACGCCGTCTCGTGGAGCGGGAGCCGGACCAGCGACTGGAGGATGCCGGTGAGGGACCGGCGGAGCTCGTCGGGGGTCAGTTCGGCGGGGGAGTGGCCGGGCCACGGGATGGGCGCGCGCAGGTCCTCCCGGCCGACGGCGCGGGCGAACATCATCTCGCGCGGGGCGACCAGGTTGTCCCAGACGCCGTTCGCGTTGCCCGGGAAGGGGATGCGCCGCATCGTGTCGGGCAGGTTGTGGTAGATCCCGGGGATGAAGCGGAAGCCGTGCTCGGCGGGGAGCGGGCGGCGGCCGCCGCGCGCGCTGCCGGGGACGTCCATGCTGCGGGCCTTGCCGCCGAGCGCCCGGCGCTCGTACACGGTGACGGCGTAGCCGCGTTCGGCGAGCTCGTGCGCGGCGGTGAGCCCGGCCACGCCGCCGCCGAGGACGGCGACGCGGTGTTCCTCCG
>NZ_JBEXOV010000182.1:0-7457 GCF_040611715.1 Streptomyces sp. NPDC006544
AACGAACGGCGTCCCCGGTTGACCGAACGGTCCCGGATCTCAAAGTCCATCGCACTCCCCGAATCGGGGTGTTGCGACGATCACTAGAACTCAAGCTTCCGGGTGGGGGGCCGTTGGCCTACAGTCACCTGACGCATCGTCAGACATGGCTGATCCGGCATCGTGTCCGGCATCGCGGAGGGGACCGTACATGCGCCTCGGACTCGCACTCGGCTACTGGGGCCGCGGTCCCGACCCGGCCCACCTCGACCTCGCCGCCGAGGCCGAGAACCTCGGCTACGACTCGGTGTGGACCGCCGAGGCCTGGGGCTCGGACGCCTTCACCCCGCTCACCTGGATCGCCGCGCACACCTCGCGCATCCGCCTCGGCACCGCCATCGCGCAGATGGCCGCCCGCACTCCCACGGCCACCGCCATGCAGGCCCTGACCCTGGACCACCTGTCCGGCGGCCGGATGATGCTCGGCCTCGGCCTGTCCGGGCCCCAGGTGGTCGAGGGCTGGTACGGGCGCCCCTTCCCCTCCAGCCCCCTCACCGCGACCCGCGAGTACGTGGACGTCATCCGCCAAGTGCTGCGCCGCGAAGGACCCGTCGAACTCGACGGACGCTTCCACAGCCACCCGTACCGGGGCGCGGACGGCGCCGGCATCGGCAAGCCGCTCAAGCCCATCACCCATCCTCTGCGCGCGGACCTGCCGGTCCTGCTCGGCGCGGAGGGCCCCAAGAACATCGCCCAGACCACCCGCATCGCGGACGGCTGGCTCCCCCTCTACTGGTCGCCGACGCGCACCGACGTCTACGCGGCCTCGCTGGCCGACCTCCCCGAGGGGTTCATGATCGCCCCGATGGCGCGGGCCAAGGTCTGCGACGACGTCGCCGAGGGGCTGCTCCCGGTCAAGGCGATGCTCGGCTTCTACATCGGCGGGATGGGCCACGCGGCCCGCAACTTCCACGCCGACCTCATGGGCCGCATGGGCTACGAGGAGGAGGCGCACCGCATCCAGGAGCTGTTCCTGGCCGGGCGCAGGGAGGAGGCCGTCCTGGCCGTCCCGGACGCCTTCGCCGACGAGATCTCCCTGGTCGGTCCCCGGGAGCGGATCGCGGAACGGCTCGAGCTGTGGCGCAAGGGCCCGGTCACCGACCTGCTCGTGACCGCCCCCGACCCGCACACGCTGCGGGTGCTGGCGGAACTGAACGGCTAGGACCGCGGTGAGGCCGACCTACGCCGGCTGCGCGCCCTCCTCGTGCCCGAGGGCGGCCAGCAGCTCCCGCAGGTCGAGCGGCATCACGGCGATCTCGATGGCGGCGCTCGCGGAGGCCCCGCCCGTCCCGGCGTCCGCCGGGGCCGGCAGCGCGCAGGTCACGATCCGCGAGCCGGGGTTGATGGAGATGCCCTCCTTCACCGAGGGCACGCGGACCCCGGTGGCGCGGAAACCGGCGAGGGGTACGGGCTCCCCGCGGCCTGGCACCCAGCGGGCCCCGGCCCGGTCGGCGTGGACCCGGCCGCTGCGCCAGCGGCCCGTGCCCGCGGGCCGCCGGCCCATGCACGGGATCCCGGGGGCGGGCACGACGGCCTGGCGCCGGCGGTGCTTGCGGCGCATCAGCCAGCCGGTTCCGGCCGCCGCGGCGGCGAGGACTGCGTACTCGATCACGCCCCATTGAACCAGCCGGGGCGGTACGGCGACGGCGCGGGCCGGACGGGCAGGCGGTCAGCCGGTCAGCTGTCCCGCGCTCGGGACCTTGTCGACCACCGGGGCGCCGGCGCTCTTGCCCGCGTCCTTGACGCCGTTGATGACGCCCTCGAAGGCGCCGATGTCGCCGTCACCCGCCTGGCCCTTGCGCAGCTTGGAACCGAGGCCCTTGAGGGACTCGATCCCCGCCGTCAGCGGGACCATGGCCTTCGACAGCAGCGGGTCGCCCTTGGCGTTCTCGCTCGCCGCCTTCAGCCGGTTGTACGCGAAGGCGCCCGCGAGGCCCGCCTTGACGAGCGCGAACGTACGGCCCTTGGTGCCCTTCTTGAACTTGCCGGCGCGGTACGGCTTGACGATCCACTGGTACGTGGCGCCGGCCGCGAGCCCCGCGTTGGCCACGAAGCGCGTCTTGGCGAACTTCTGCTTCTCCTGCGCGCTGGCGCTGGCCGAAGGCGTGGCGGCGGCCGCCGCGGCGTCCTCGGCCGAGGCCGCGGCGTCCGCCTCGGCGAAAGCGGCCATGGCGACCGAGATCTCGTCGACCTGGCCGCCGGAGGCGGTGTCACCACCGCCCGAGCCGCCGCCGCAGGCGGTGGCACCTCCGAGGAGCGCACAGGACAGCAACACCGCCGTGAGCGTGCGGCGGAAACGAACGGTTCGGGTGGGAAGGGACACGGCTTTCCTCCGGGGACTGGATGTCGCCAATCCCCCGCAGCCTCGCCCGGGCCCCGGGGCTGCGCCAGTTGGGGGGACCCATTCGGGTTTGCCCGCCCCCTCGGCGGCAACACGCGGACCATGCGCACACACACACGAGAGCACGCCCGAGGAAGCACCCAGGCGGGGCGCGCCGTCGCCCTGCTGGCGGACGCCATGGCCTTCGTGATCGCCCTGTGGATCCTGCTGTACCTGCTGGACGCCAACCAGGCCAACTCACTGGTGGACTTCATCCACGACGCGGCCAGCTGGCTGGCCGGCTGGTCCTACGACCTGTTCACCTTCGACCGCGCATGGGTCCAGGTGGTCATCGGCTACGGCGTCGCGGCCGTCGCCTACCTGTTCATCGGCCACGCGGTGGCGGGCCGGCTCTACCGCCGCTAGGCCGCACGCCCCGTACGACCCGCGCGAGCGGCCCGTGCGTACGGCTCGCGCGAGCGGCGCGAGCCGTACGGACGGCGGTCAGCCGCAGCAGTCCGGTTCCAGGCCGACCGGCAGGGTCAGGCCGCCGAAGACGACGCCCGTGGCCTCGTCGCCGCCCAGCGCGGCCACCGCGAGGAGCAGCGAGCCCGCCGTCCAGGTGGTCTGCTCCACGGGCCAGACGGCCCCGTCCTGGAAGACGTACCCGGTCCAGTACATGCCGTTGTCGGCCCGCAGGTGGCCGATCGAGCGCAGGATGTCCAGCGCCCGGTCCGACTCGCCCGTGGCCCACAGCGCGAGCGCCAGCTCGCAGGACTCCCCGCCCGTCACCCAAGGGTTCGGCAGCACGCACCGCACGCCCAGGTCCGGTACGACGAACTCCTCCCACCGCTCCTCGATGCGGGCCGTGGCCTCCGCGCCGGTCAGCGCGCCGCCCAGGACCGGGTAGTACCAGTCCATCGAGTAGTGGGACTTGTCGAGGAACCGCTCGGGGTGCCGGCGTATCGCGTGCCCGAGGGCGCCCGCCGCCAGTTCCCAGTCCGGCTGCGGCTCACCGCGGTGGTCGGCGATGGCCAGCGCGCACCGCAGCGCCTGGTGGATGGAGGAGGACCCGGTCAGCAGGGCGTCGCCGACCGCCTCGCCGGAGGGCTCCCGCTTCCAGCCGATCTCGCCGCCCGGCTGCTGGAGGCGCAGGACGAACTCCACGGCCGCGTACACGGCCGGCCACATCCGGTCGAGGAAGGCGTCGTCCCCGGTGGACAGGTGGTGGTGCCAGACGCCGACGGCTATGTACGCGACGAAGTTGGTCTCGAGGTTCGCGTCCTGCGGCTCGCGGGTGTCGACCCCGTCCTCGCGGTCCGCGTAGGCGGCGAACCAGGAGCCGTCCTCGTTCTGGTGGCGGACCAGCCAGTCGTACGCCCGCTCCGCGGCCTCGTGTTCGCCCGCCGCGTCGAGGGCCATCGCGGCCTCGGTGTGGTCCCAGGGGTCGAGGTGGTGGCCGCGGAACCACGGGATGGCCCCGTCTGCGCGCTGCGCGGCGAGGATCCCCGCGACCGTGGCGGCGGCCTGCTCGGCCGTCAGCACCCCGTCCAGGACCAGGTGCTCGGGTGCGGTGCGCTCCGGCGAGCTCACTTCTCGGCGCCCGCGGCCGCGGCGACGGGGAGGTGCGGCTTGGTCGCGTACGCGACCAGGCTCTTGCCGATGACGGGGTTGAGGGCCTGCTCCGCGAGCCGCGTGACCAGCGGCTTCTTCATGATGTCCCAGACCAGGAGCTTGTGGTACGCCTTGACGGGCAGGGCCTTGTCGTTGTCGACGCCGAAGGCGCACTTGAGCCACCAGTACGGCGAGTGCAGGCCGTGCGCGTGGTGCGTGCCGTAGGGCTTGAGGCCGGCGGACTCCATCTTGCCGAGCAGCTCCTCGCCCTTGTAGATGCGGATGTGCCCGCCCTCGACCTCGTGGTACGCGTCGCTGAGCGCCCAGCAGATCTTCTCGGGGCCGTACCGGGGCACGGTGATGGCGATGCGCCCGCCGGGCTTCAGGACGCGGACCATCTCGGCGAGGACGCCCTTGTCGTCCGGGATGTGCTCCATCACCTCGGAGATGATGATCACGTCGAAGGACTCGTCGGGGAAGGGCAGCGCGAGGGCGTCGCCCTCCATGGCGGTGGCAGTGGCCCCGGCCGGGGCCTCACCCGCCTCCTTCATGGCGGCGAACCACTTGGCGACCTCGCGGATCTCCTCGCCGTTGCGGTCGAGGGCGACCACTTGGGCGCCTCGCCGGTAGCACTCGAAGGCGTGCCGGCCTGCGCCGCAGCCCAGGTCGAGTACGCGGTCGCCTGCGGCGAGCGGGAACCGGGAGAAATCGACGGTCAGCACGTGGTCCTGCCTTCGCGGTCGCGGGGGTGAGGGTGGAACTGCATCGGACGGAAGGTCGGGGCGGTGAAGATCACCGGGTGCCGCGGCCGGGGGCGGCCGCCGCGGCCCGCTCGATCGCGGCGCGGTAGTGCACGACGGTGCCCTCGGCGGCCTTGGCCCAGGTGAACCGGGCCAGTACACGCTCGCGGCCGGCGGCGCCGAGCCGGGCGCGCAGCGCGGGATCCTCCAGCAGCCGGCCGAGGGCGGCGGCCAGCGCGCCCGCGTCGCCGGGCGGGACGGCCAGGCAGGTCTCGCCGTCGGGTCCGGCGACCTCGGGGATCGCACCGCCGGTGGTGGCGACGAGCGGGGTCCCGGTGGCCATGGACTCGGCCGCCGGGAGCGAGAAGCCCTCGTAGAGGGAGGGCACGCAGGCGACCTGGGCGCTGCGGACGAGGTCGACCAGCTCGGCGTCGGTGATGCCCTTGACGAAGCGGACGGCGTCCTGGAGCCCGTACGTCTCGATCGCGCGGGCGACCGGGCCGCGCTCGGCGCGCTTGCCGACGACGACGAGGTGGGCGTCGGGCTGCTCGGTCCGCAGCTTCGCGAGCGCCTCGACGAGGTGGACGAGGCCCTTGAGCGGGACGTCGGCGCTGGACGTCGTCACGATCCGGCCGGGCACCTCGGCCACGGAGGCGTCGGGCGACCACAGGTCGGTGTCGGCGCCGATGTGGACGACGTGGATGCGCTCGTCGCGCACGCCCAGGTGCTCGGCGATCTCCTGGCGGGAGGAACCGGAGACGGTCAGCACGGACGGCAGCCGCCGCGCGACCCGGCCCTGCATGTGGGTGAAGCCGTACCAACGCCGCACGGAGGCCCGCTTCCTGCGGCCCGTGGCGGCGGCCAGGTCCAGCTTGCGGTCGACGGTGATGGGGTGGTGGATCGTCGTCACCAGGGGCGCGCCGAGGTCACCCAGCAGTCCGTAGCCGAGGGTCTGGTTGTCGTGGATCACGTCGAACTCGCCGACCCGCGCGGCGAGGTGCCTGCGGGCGCGCAGCGAGAAGGTCAGCGGCTCGGGAAAACCGCCGGTCCACATGGTGGCGACCTCGACGGCGTCGATCCAGTCCCGGTACTCGCCGCGCTTCGGGGTGCGGAACGGGTCGGGGCTGCGGTAGAGGTCGAGGCTGGGGAGTTCGGTGAGGGTCGCGCCGGCGCCGGTGAGGGCGTCGCTGTCGAGGACCGGGTAGGGCTGCGCGCCGATGACCTCGACGCGGTGCCCGAGCTTGACCAGTTCGCGCGACAGGTGGCGGACGTACACGCCCTGGCCGCCGCAGAACGGGTTCCCCTTATAGGTGAGGAGTGCGATCCGCAACGGGCGGCTGTCGTCGGCGGCGGAACCCGTGAAAGGGCTCGTCACCATGGCCTCAGCGGTCACTCACGGCCCCCTTCTCCCTGCACTTTCGCCGGAGCGTAACCGCTCGCATAATGTAGAACAAGTTTCAGACTTGATCCGTTGAAGACCATTGAATCTACCGGCCGGAAACCACACCGTAAGAGGGGTGGCAGGTGATTCACGCCACGGCTCGAGCGCCTGTCATGCTGGGCGCGGAGCAGCCCCCGCAATGACAGGGAACGCCTTGGAACGGGACAGATGACAGCCGAATCGAAGGCCGTGACCCCAGCCGTGGCCGCAGCCGTGGCCGCAGCCGTCACCACACCGGCGTCCCCGCCCCTGACGGAGCGCCAGGAGGCCCGCCGCAGGCGGATCCTGCATGCCAGTGCGCAGCTTGCCAGCCGCGGCGGCTTCGACGCCGTGCAGATGCGGGAGGTGGCCGAGTCCTCCAGCGTGGCTCTGGGCACGCTCTACCGCTACTTCCCCTCCAAGGTGCACCTGCTCGTCGCGACCATGCAGGACCAGCTCCAGCACATGCACACCACGCTGCGCAAGCGCCCGCCCGCCGGCGAAGAGCCCGCGGCCCGGGTCGCCGAGACCCTGATGCGGGCCTTCCGCGCGTTGCAGCGGGAACCGCACCTGGCGGACGCGATGGTGCGCGCGCTGACGTTCGCGGACCGCAGCGTGAGCCCCGAGGTGGACACGGTGTCCCGGCTGACCACGGCGATCATCCTGGACGCGATGGGCCTCGACGCCCCGCCGACGGCGGAGCAGCTCTCGGCGGTCCGGGTGATCGAGCACACCTGGCACTCGGCGCTGATCACGTGGCTGTCGGGCCGGGCGTCGATCGCCCAGGTGAAGATCGACATCGAGACGGTCTGCCGCCTGATCGACCTGACGGCCCCGACACCGCCACCGTCCCCGGCCACCCCGAAGCCCCGCGAAAAGGCCTGATTCCGCCGCAACACCCACGCTCCGCGCGCCCCCGGCGCACGGAGGGCGAGGCCGGGCTGCGCCCTGGGGGGTGGCATGCGCCGGGGGGCGTCGGGGGGGCTGGGCGTCGGGGCTCGGGGGCGTTGACGGGGGGCGGTGGTGTCGTGAGCTTTGTCGCGGCGGGTCGGGTGCGGTGACAGTTCCTGGGGGCGTCCCGGGAGTCCAGCGTCCTTCCGGTGCGGGCCGCCCCGTCAAGGGCGCTCCCTCCGGTCGCGTCGCTGCGCGATGGCCTGCGGCCACCCTTGACCGACCGGCCCACCCCGAAATGCCACAAGACTCCCGGGATCCCCCCGGAGGGGGGATGCCAATGCCGTTGCATTAATGGTCGTGCCATCGGTAGTGCAGTGTGACCATGACTGGGGCTCGTCGGCTGCTGGCCGGCTCACCAGGCACTTTGCTG
>NZ_JBEXOV010000183.1:0-7245 GCF_040611715.1 Streptomyces sp. NPDC006544
CGTCCTCGACGACGTCCTCGACGACGTCCGGAACGAAATCCCGCCACCCCATCAGCGACCGCCCGCATCACGCTCGGCCTGCTCCAGCAGGTCGTCGATCGAACCGATCTTCCCGCTGGACTTCAGCTTCTCCCCCGTGTCCGACCAGGTCTGCTTGATGTCCTCAGCGCTCTCTCGAAGGACTCCGGGCTGTCCGCGACCGGCCAGATCCACGGCATTCGCATCCGGAACGATCCCCGCCATCAGGCCGCCTCCCCGTTCACGACGACACCCGCCGGACCGTCCGCCAACGGAACCATCAGAGCGGCCCCCCGGAACTCCCCGAGCCGGCGTGCCGGGTCGCCCAGCCCGTCCCGTATCGCCGCGTTTTCTCCGGTCAGTTCCATGGCGTGTCCCCTCCAGCGCCGGTCAGCGTCCTAGAGCAACACGCTATCGGGGACCCCACCGGTTCCCGCAGGCCCCTCGCAGGTCCCCGTCAGGCGTGGTTGACCGGGAGGACGTCCGGGGAGAGGGCGCCCGCCCGGGCCGCGGCCGAGGTCATGCGCTTGCGGTGGTGGCGGCGGCACAGGACCTCGTAGCCGACCTCGCCCGCCGGGCGGTTCACGTCACCGACCACGACCTGGGCGCCCTCGACGACCATCTCGCCGCCCACGGTACGGGCGTTGTGGGTGGCGCGGGCACCGCACCAGCACAGGGCCTCGACCTGGAGCTGTTCCAGGCGGTCGGCCAGCTCGATCAGGCGCTGCGAGCCGGGGAAGAGCTTCGTGCGGAAATCCGTGGTGATGCCGAAGGCGAACACGTCCAGGCTCAGGTCGTCCACGATCCGGGCCAGCTGGTCGATCTGCTCCGGGGCGAGGAACTGGGCCTCGTCCACGATCACGTAGTCCGCCTTGCCGCCCTTGGACAGCTGGGCCACCAGGTACGCGTACAGGTCCATGCCCTCCGGCGCCTCGACCGCCTCCGTCACCAGGCCGAGGCGGGAGGACAGCTTGCCCTCACCCGCCCGGTCGTCCCGCGTGAAGATCACGCCCTGGAGCCCCCGCGCGTCACGGTTGTGGGCGATCTGGAGCGCCAGTGTCTTCTTACTGGGGCATCCGCCATGTCAAGCGAGCCGGGACCGCTCCCCGCAGCCCTGCGGCACCGTCCGACTCTCGGGCGCGAGAGTACGAGGGCCGCGCGCCCACACCGAGCCCGCCCAGGGGTGGCGCCCGGGACGGGTGGGTTACATCTGCTGGAGTCTGTCATTGGCTTCGCCGGGGGTGAACCGGGCCGGGTCGAACTCCACCCCGGAGTCAAGGCCAAGCCACCGCACGAGGTCGTCGTGCTCCGCCCGCGTCGGATCGGCGAGAGTCCGCTTGAGGTCTTCATAGGCCCCGGCGCCTCCACAGTCCTCAGGAGGGCAGGCGCCGGAACCGGCTACGCAGACGGGATAGCTCCGGTCCGCCTCGGCTGCGATCCGGTGCTCCACCGTGACGCGGTGGTCCCAGGAGTCACCGAAGTCGTACGTGTACGCAAAGCTCCCTCCCTCCTTGAGCAGGCCGCCGAGAGTGACGCCCCGCTCGTCCCCGAAGTCGAGCTCGGTGTTGGCCCGGCCGTACTGGACGCCGTCCACGGTGAAGGCGTGCATATGACTGTTCTCCCAGCCCATGACAGCCTGGATCACAGCATGCGCTTGGTCGAGCCGGGCCGCGGCCGGCACCAGCACACGTCGCCAGACCGCCGGTTCGACAATGTCCTCCAGATCGATGCGCAGCTGGAACACCGGTTCTCCGGGGAGCGGTTCGCCGCGCATCACGGCCACGGCCCGCCTGCCCTGACCGGTCAGCTCCACAGTGACATCGTCGCTTCGGAGGGCCCCGAGGGCCGCGAGGGCGTCGAGCAACAGCCGCACGTCACGGTCGTTGCTACCGCGCCAGCCCCGCAGCCGCTCGGGCGGCACATCGTCGAGGATGTAGGGAGCGGTCACTGCCTGCCACACCGCTCTGCGCAGCGCGTCGCCGGCGACCGGGCCGCGAGCCGCGTACAGCCGATGCAGCAGCGCCCGCAGGCCGGCGGCATACTCCTGCGAGAAGACCGACTCAACCCACCCCGAGACCAGTACGGCACTCCCGATACGCGGTACCGCTTCGAAGAGGGCGCTCCACAAGCCATCGGGCCGGTCGAGCAGCCGGGCGTTCTTCTTCACCGGGAGCAGACGGCCACCGGCAACCCTCAGCAGTCGGGCGGCCTTAGCCCATTCCGCCAACAGGTTGAGGTGGTACAGCTCCTCGCTGGACTTCGTCTTGAACATCCGGTCACCGATCACCGGGTCCATCTGGTCGCCGGTGCCCAACAGCTCCACCAAGGTCCGGGCGTCCGCGAGAGTGATGCGGCCGGTCTGCGTCAATTTCCGTCCCGCGCCGATCCACCCGACCAACTCCCGCACCTGTCCCACTGTCTTGCCATGAGACTCGTCCACAACCGCTCCGTTCCGTGCCCTCGCCGCCTCGCCGAACCTACCCTCCCGCACCGCCGTCAGCCGTAGGGTGCTTCCGGTGAGCGAGTACCAGTACTACGAGTTTCAGGCCCTCGACCGGCCGCTGAGCGGCGACCAGCGGGAAGCACTGCGGGGCGTCTCCAGCCGTGCCAGGATCACCGCCACCAGCTTCACCAACGAATACCACTGGGGCGACCTGCGGGGGAATCCGCGAAACCTGGTGGAGCGGTACTTCGACGCCCATCTGTACGTCGCCAGCTGGGGCACACGCCGGCTGATGCTCCGCCTGCCCCTACAGCGCCTGGCCCTGCGCAGCGTCCAACCGTACGGTCTCGGCCACCACGTCGAAACCTGGGCCACCCGGACCCACCTTCTCCTCGACCTCACCAGCGAGGACGAGGGCGGCGACCGGGTCGAGGGAGCCGACGATTCCCTGGCCGCCGTCATCGGAGTACGCGAGGAACTCGCCACCGGCGATATGCGGCCCCTCTATCTGGCGTGGCTCTCCGCCCTCTCTGCCTGGGAAGCCGAGGACGACGACGAAGAGGAGTACCAGTCCGCCCTGGAGCCTCCCGTCCCCGCCGGCCTGGGCGAACTCACGGCTCCGCAAAGCGCGCTCGCGGACTTCCTGCGCGTCGACACCGACCTGCTCGCTGTCGCCGCACAGAGCAGCACCGCGGCGCCGGAACCCGCGGCCAGCCTGACACGGAAAGAGCTCGCGCGACTCGTCTCCGCCCTCCCGGACGAGGAGAAGGACGCCCTACTGCTACGCCTCGCCCTCGGCCCGGAACCCCACTTGCACAGCGAACTCCTGCACCGTCTGCGGGAAACCTCCGCCCCAGCGACCGCACCCGGTCGCCGGACCGCCGCCCGGCTGCTGGATGCGGCGCACACCCGCCGCGCCGAGCGCCGCGGCCACGCCGAACGCGACCGGTTGCGAGCCCGCGCCACGCACCTGACCGCACTCGCCGCCGAGGCGGACGTCATCTGGAACCAGGCCGAAGCACACATCGCCTCCAAGAAGACCAGTGCCTACGACGCGGCTGTCGCCCTCCTTCGTGACCTGCGCGATGCCTGCGCTCACGCCGGACACGGTGTCGATTTCCAGCAGCGTCTGGGGCTCCTGCGCGACACCTACCGGAGCCGGCCCGGCCTCATCCACCGTCTCGACAGTCACGGTCTCCGGTAACTCGGCCGCCGGCATGGAAGAAGACGGTCAGGCGTGGTTGACCGGGAGGACGTCCGGGGAGAGGGCGCCGGCGCGGGCCGCGGCCGAGGTCATGCGCTTGCGGTGGTGGCGGCGGCACAGGACCTCGTAGCCGACCTCGCCCGCCGGGCGGTTCACGTCACCCACCACCACTTGGGCGCCCTCCACCACCATCTCGCCGCCTATCGTCCGGGCGTTGTGCGTCGCCCGGGCACCGCACCAGCACAAGGCCTCCACCTGGAGCTGCTCCAGGCGGTCGGCCAGCTCGATCAGGCGCTGCGAGCCCGGGAAGAGCTTCGTGCGGAAATCCGTGGTGATGCCGAAGGCGAACACGTCCAGGCCCAGGTCGTCCACGATCCGGGCCAGCTGGTCGATCTGCTCCGGGGCGAGGAACTGGGCCTCGTCCACGATCACGTAGTCCGCCTTGCCGCCCTTGGACAGCTGGGCCACCAGGTACGCGTACAGGTCCATGTCCTCCGGCGCCTCGACCGCCTCCGTCACCAGGCCGAGGCGGGAGGACAGCTTGCCCTCACCCGCCCGGTCGTCCCGCGTGAAGATCACGCCCTGGAGCCCCCGCGCGTCACGGTTGTGGGCGATCTGGAGCGCCAGTGTGCTCTTTCCGCAGTCCATCGTTCCGGAGAAGAACACCAGCTCGGGCATGGGGAGTACGGGGCCTTTCGGGCGACGGGGAACAGCAGGGGAGGCGCGGGGGGCGGGGAGCCGGGGGGGCGGGGCGTGTGTGCGGGGAGTCGTCAGGAGCGGATTTCGAGCAGCGGGACGAGCTGCTCGGCGGCGGTCATCGAACCGTGCATTCCGGTGAGTGCCGACTCGTTGGGCTCGTTGCGCGAAGCGGTGATCGCGACATCGGCCTGGGCCGCGGCGACCACGTCGCCGATCCGGCCGAGGACCCGCTCGTCGCACTCCCCCGGCGCCCCGAACCAGCCCAGCTCCAGGGCCTCTTCGCGACTGGCGATCCAGAAGCGGTCGCCGAGCACCTCGCGCCACACGGTCAGGACGTCGGCCTCCGCGCCCGGTACGGCGTACACGTGCCGGGCCCGGCCCTCGCCGCCCAACAGGGCCACGCCCGCGCCGAGTTCCCAGTCGTCGTCGTAGTCGATGCGGGAGTCCTCGTCGAACGGGACGTCCACCATGCCGTGGTCCGCGGTCACGTACAGCGCGGTGCGCGGCGGCAGCTGCTCCGCGAGCCGCTGGACGAGCCGGTCCACGTACATCAGCTGGCCGCGCCACGCGTCGGAGTCGACGCCGTGCCGGTGCCCGGCCCCGTCGAGCTCGCTGTAGTACGTGTACACGAGCGAGCGGTCGCCGGCCGAGAGGCGCTCGGCCGCGAGGTCCATGCGCTCCTCGCCGGTCATGCGGCCGAGGAACGTGCCGCCGCTCAGTGCGACCTTGGTCAGCGGAGTGGTCTGGAACGCGGGCGAGGACACCTGCGCGGTGGCCACTCCGGCCGCGTCCGCCTGCTGGAAGACCGTCGGGTACGGCTGCCAGGGCTTGGGCGAGGTCCACGGGTACCAGCGGAGCTGGTTCATCAGTTCGCCGGTGGCCGGATTGCGCACGGCGTAGCCGGGCAGGCCGTGGCGCGCGGGCGGCAGGCCGGTACCGACGGAGGCCAGCGAGGTGGCGGTGGTCGCGGGGAAGCCCGCGGTGATCGGCCGACCGGTGCCGCCGCGCGAGCTGCCGAGCAGGGAGGTGAGGTACGGGGCCTCGTCCGGGTGGGCCTTGATCTGCTCCCAGCCCATGCCGTCCACGAGGAACACGCAGTTCCGGTCGGCCGGCGTCAGCTCGGTGATCACGGGCTCGAAGCCGGCCACGCCCTGCCCAGCGACCAGGGTGGGCAGCAGGTCGGCGAGCGAGCCGGCGCCGTACTGCGGTACGGGGGCGCCGGCGAGGTCAAGGAGTTCCGGCTCGTCCTGCCAGCTCTGCGCGGCGGAGTACGCCATCAGCGGGCGGGGCCGGCGGACGTGGCCGCCGTGGCCTCGGAGAGGGCCTGGGCGAAGAGGAGGGTCTGGCGGACCGCCTCCGGGCCGTCGCCCGCCTCGCTGACGCGCAGGCTGAGGTCGTCGGCGGTGGAGTTGCCGGTGTAGCCGTGGTCGGAGTCGCAGTTGGGGTCGCCGCAGGCCGCGGGCTCCAGGTCGATGCGCGAGACCGCGCCCCAGCCGATGGTCAGGACCACTTCGCGGGGCAGGGTGCCCGGAGTGTAGGACTCGGGGTTGGCCACGACGCGGCTGAGCACCACGGAGGAGATGCCGGACAGCTTGACCGACTCGGTGGAGGTCGTCGCGTACGGCGAGGGGGACCCGGCGTCGGCGGCCTGCTCGTCGGTGTGGCTCACGATGAAACGGTTGCCCGTGAGGACCAGCACGGTGACGTGCCGGCGCACCTCGTTGGAGTCGAAGGTCGTCTCCTGGTGGACCAGGTAGGACGAGATCGGCTCGCCGCCCACCGCGGCCTCCACTGCCTCGGCCACGAGGGCCGGGTAGTAGCCGCTGCGCTCGATCGCCGTGCGCAGCCCCTGGGTCGTCGTACCGGATTTCGCCATGGGGTCCATCCTAAGGCGTCTCGGGGCCGCCCCGGCCGCCCCGGGCGCCGCCGGTACGGGCTCAGTAGCTGGGCAGGGTCCGCGGACCGAGGTCCCCGCGGGCCGGAGGGTGGGCGACGCGGACGGTGGAGCTGAGGACGGACAGTCCCTCGGCGGCCACGACCACCGGTTCCAGGGCGACCCCGACGACCTCGGGATGGTCGTCGACGAGCCGGGACAGGCGCAGGAGCAGTTCCTCCAGCGCGGGGGTGTCCACGGGGTCGCTTCCGCGCCATCCGAAGAGCAGCGGGGCGGCGCGGATGGACCGGATCAGGCCCGCCGCGTCCCGGTCGGTGGCGGGGACGAGCCGGTGCGAGGTGTCGCCGAGCAGTTCGGAGGCGACTCCGGCGAGCCCGAAGGAGAGGACGGCGCCGGCCGCGGGGTCGATGACGGAGCGGACGACGGTGTCGACGCCCCGGGGCACCATCGCCTGGACCACGGGGAGCAGCTCCTGCGGCTTGCCGAGCGCGCCGGTGAGCTCCGCGTAGGCGCGGCGCAGGCCGGTTTCGGTGGTGAGGTCGAGGCGTACGCCGCCCAGGTCGGCGCGGTGGCGCAGGTGGGCGGCGGTGGTCTTGAGCGCGACGGGGTAGCCGAGAACCTGGGCGGCGCGGGCGGCGGCGTCCGCGCTGGGGGCGGGGAGGGTGGAGTGCACCCGGATCCCGTAGCGGCCGAGCAGCTCGCGGGCGTCGGGGTCCTCCAGAGTCAGGACCTCCCGCTCCCCCAGGCCGGCCAGCAGGCGGGACACCTGCGCGGCGGCGCCGTTCTCGTCGATGTCCTCGTACTCGGGCACCTGCCCGGGTTCGGCGGTGGTCCGGCGCCACTGTCCGTACCGGACGGCCTCGGCGACGGCCTTCACGGCCCGCTCGGCCGCGGGATGTCGACGACCCATCGACGCTCCCTCCGTAGTTGAACGATCGCTCACAAAATAGCATGCGCGTGCCCCGTGGGCGGGCCCACCGAGGGCGG